>JBDTEI010000125.1:0-7391 GCA_039922675.1 Microcoleus sp. | reverse complement strand
GTTCGGTTCCTATTTTCATAGAATTCAACATATGCGGCAAATCTTCCTCGATAAATTCTAACTCGATTGCTTCGGAAAAATCTTCAATTTCCGGGGTAACTTGTGGGAAAGTTTTTTTGTATAAACTAACCAAATCTAATAAATCTTTAGTATATTTGGTGGTGTAAGGCAAATTAGCCGAAATGAAGTTAACCGGATTATTGATTTCGTGCGCTATCCCAGCAACCATTTGACCCAGAGATGACATTTTTTCGCTCTGCACTAAATGAGTTTGAGTTTTCTTGAGTTCATTTAAGGCATTATTCAGCAGTTTTACTTGGTCTTGGGTTTGACTGTAAAGGTGAGATTGAGTAATGGCGATCGCCAATTGGTCGGCCACAGCTTTTAACAGTTGGATTTCCTCCCTGCTCCAAAACCAATGAGTAGCATGACTGCAAATTAAATAACCCTGCTGCTCGTTTTGAGTCTGGACAGGCACCGCTAAATAGCTATTAGCTGTAAGTTCGATCGGTTGACTTGCACCCTCAGCCCAAGTATCGCTCGAAAGAATCATTGGCTCGCATTTATCACTGCGTACCGACAAATTTTCAAAAAAGTAAGGATCAAACTTGATAACTTCTTTCGGAGACTCAGATTCGCAATATTCCCAGAGAATTTGTAACATTTTGTCTTGCGGTTCGTACCAACCAAAAGCCGCCCGTTCTAGATGCAACAAATTTACTATTTCTTCGACTGTACTTGGCACGATTTTGTCTAATTCTATGGAAGCTTGAATACGTCCGGCAATGCGGTTTAGCATGGCTTCTCTCTCGGCTTGAGCGCGATTGTTTTCGGAGTAGTAAATTAGCCAAATTGCTGCTACCATTGCCGGGACGAGCAGTCCGGCGACGACGAATGTCAGAAAATTTAATGCTTGCAGTTGGGATTCAATATTTTCGCGGGGAATTACTAAAGCCATCGACCATTTAACTTCCTTGAGGGGAGCGTAGGCCACATAAACCGATTTTTTATCTATTTTTACCAGTTCGATGTTCGTCTGGCGATCGATCATGTGCCGCGCTATTGTGGAGAGTGCGGAATCTTGTGAGTGTAAAAAACTTGGAGCAGGCAGATCGCTATTGCCAATTAAGTTATTGTTGGGATGAACAATTGGCACTCCTTCTGAATTGAGCGCAAAAGCATAACTCTCGGAACCGTAATGCAGGCTGTTAGCAACATTTGCTATTCTGTCTAATTTAATGCTGCCCGAGAGGACTCCAATTACTTGATTGGAAGCCTGTGGCAATGCCCAAACAGGAGCTGAAACGACGATCGTCGAAACTTGTGTACTGCGGCTGATCAGCGGGTCGGAAACGTTAATCTGCCCGGCCATTGCTTTTTTAAAGTGTTGGCGGTCTTTGACGTTCGCGCGGTTGCCTAGAGTGTTAGTTAGTGAGCCGTCGGGTTGAATTAATGCCAAGATGAAATAGTCTTTTAGCCTATATATTTCTGATTGCAACCGGGGCTCGACTAATTTCCAATTGAGAGTGCGAACAGTCGGAGAGTAAGCGATGGTTTCTATTTCTGCTTTGCGGCTGCTGAGCCAGCGATCGATTTCATCGGTGCCTTTTTCTAATTTTAATAGTGCTATTTGTTTTAAATTGTCGAGAATTAGTCCGCGCACAACAAAATAGCTGATGCAAGCAGTTGTGCTAATGGTTAAAGCCGTGCTGCCCAGAATTAGCAGGGTCAGCAAATGGCGACGCTGCCGTCTGTGGTGCCACAGACTGTGCGCTTGCTGCCATCGCAATTGAGCAGAATTACTGATGTTTTGCCACAAGCTACGCCGCTTTTTTGTTTGATGGGGCGGCTGTGCAGACACAGATCTGGATTGATTTGCTGGGTTTTGCATCATCAAATGTTCTCGTCGAGATTCTAATAGATCAAACGGCATTTTTTATTCCCGATCCGGCAGAATTAATATTAGGCAAATAGTGAGGGTTTGAGTCCTCAGTGGTTAGACCAATCAGGGCTTATACCATTTTTATTCTTCCATTTTCGATTCAACAATTGGGAATGACTGATGTATCTTGTGGTTTAGAACAAGGTTTACAGTTACATTTTTTTTGACAAATGGTATGACATTAGGACTTTCCCAAAAAAAATCCGATCGCGCCTTCCGTTTTAGCATCAACTTGATATTCTGACCTTCGCTTTACTGACTTGATATTAGTGATTTAAGATATAGCGGTTGTCAACTTTCGTGAGGTACTAGCCAGCCAATTACCAATTACTAATTACCAATATGTGACCTAAATCACTTGAGAATTGCGATATCTTTAATATCTATCTAGTTTTTATAACAAAATTCTTGTAAATAACACAGAGAAAATACGGAGTTTTAAAAATTAGCAATGTATTATAATGTATGGTCAAAACCGTATTGACAATTTTACCAATTTGCGCTATTGCTTCAAGGAGAAATTTTGTCGTCTAAAGCTTTTTTGGCCAAGCGGGTTGCATAAACGGTGAGGGCGATCGTTGCTACCAAACCAATGCCGTACAGCGCCCACTCAGCAGCAGTGCGCGATCGCCCGCTAGATCCAATTGCAGCCAAACTCCCAGCCAGGGAACCGATATAAACATACATGACTGTTCCAGGAATCATCCCGATCCAAGATGCCAAAAAATAGTCTTTGAGAGATACCTGCGTGACTCCAAAAGCATAGTTAAGCAAATTAAACGGAAAAATTGGCGAAAGCCGCGTCAGCAGCACAATTTTCCATCCTTCCGAGGCAACTGCGGCATCGATCGCCTGAAACTTGAGATTACTTTCTATCTGTTTGGAAACCCAATCGCGAGTTAAATACCTGCCTGTTAAAAAAGCACAAGTTGCGCCCAAAACTGAGCCGATGGAAACGCAAACCGTACCGCCCACGACTCCGAACAAAACGCCAGAACCGAGAGTCAGCAACGAACCGGGGATAAATAAAACTGTTGCTATAATGTAAATTAGAATAAAAGCTGCCGGGCCCCAAGGGCCGAGATTGGCGATCGACTCCAGCGCATTTTTCAGAATTCCTTGAAAATTGAAAAACTTGGCAGCCACAATCAAAGCCACGGCTAAACCAATGCCTAAAATCAGCTTCCACCTGTTTGATGGTGGCGAATTTTCTTCAACTGGCGATCGCAAATCATTCATTACCTAAACTCCTCACTCTAAATTGCTTGCAGGTAGGGACACAACGCCGCGCCCTTCGTAGTGTCAACTTAAGTCTGAAATCTTTTGTATCTCTCCTTTGTCCCCGAGGTCAGATCCCCCTAAATCCCCCTTAAGAAGGGGGACTTTGAGATGAATCTTGTCCCCCCCTTTTTAAGGGTGGTGCCAGGGATATCTGGCCTTAATCACCAGACAGTAGACTGATACTACGTTTGAACTTAAGTTGATAGTAAGAAAGACAGTGCCGTGTCCTGTATTTCACAGAATTGAAAACTGCTATCAGCGCAAATTTTCCCTTAAATCAAATCAAAGTACCGCCGCAACTAGAACCGCTACCAGCAGTACAGCCGTAGCAATAAGCAGCAGTTTTCACCTCTTGAATTACATCTAAACTACCAGATTCCAGCAATTTAGCCACAGTTATCTGTTCTCCGCTGCCAGTTTTCGCCGGCAGATTTTCCATTTGGTTGAAATCGCAGTCGTAGACATTGCCCAAATAGTCGATCGACAATTCGTTGCGGCACATTAAATTTTCCAGAGTACCAGGATTAAAATTATCCTCCAAAAACCCCAGATAAGGCTTGTGCAGTTTCTTATGTTCCAAATGAAACTTAGTCCGTCCCACCGGCAAATTAGTAATCGCGAACAAGTGATTAAAACAAATCCCAAAATGTTCGGCTAAATAAACCTGATAATCTTGCTGTAACTTGCCCTGTTCCGCCGTCAGCGAAAACTTATCTGTTGTCGGCACTTGCGGATTGTACACCAAATCCAGAATCAAATTAGGGTTTTTCCCGTATCCCAACTGATTCAGCTTTTGCAGCGCCAGAATCGAACTGTCAAAAACACCGTTGCCGCGCATTTTGTCAACATTGTCAGCTTGGTAGCAGGGAAGCGACGCCACAATTCTGAGTTGGTGCTGCGCGCAATATTCTGGAATATCTTCAAAGCTTTTTTCAAAGTAAATCGTCAAATTAGAACGAACAATTACCTCTTTACCTGTCGCCTTAGCAGCTTCCGCCAGCGGTTTAAAACCGTAAAGCATTTCGGGAGCTCCGCCCGTGAGGTCAACAGTTTGAATTTGAGGAAAACGGTGAATAAGTTCAATTAATTGTTCGCAAATTTCTGGGGAAAGTTCTTCTGTTCGTGTTGGGCTAGCTTCTACGTGACAGTGAGTGCAAGCGAGATTGCAGCGTTTCCCTAGATTAATTTGTAAAACTGTAATCTGCTTTTTAGTTAAAGCTGAGTTGAGTTTGTTTTTGAAAGGTGTGATTGCGGTCTGAATCATGTGCTAAATTTTTTAGTCTGTACTCGCAACGAATGTAAAGGCATTCCCCCGGAACGCCTCTTATAATTTAGCACTAATTATCATAGTTCTGGACACATCAAAACCAAAGAAACCGGGTTTTTTAGGGTTTTTGCGGGCTGTAACGCATCTTCTCAGAAAAAAAAACGGTTTCTGACCACCGGTGCGTCCAGGATTATTAATCTTATGTTAGAGAGAGGCCTCGGCGGTTAGAAACCGCGGCTATACAAACGATGTCCGCCTCCGCGGACTGAAGATAAATGCTTGATTATTCAACCCGCGGAGGCGGGTTTTGTCTGTGTCGCCGCGATTTCAATCGCCGGTGATTTTGTGTGCCCGTCAACTCCGCGATTTCAATCGCCGGGTAATTCAAGGGCGCGATTTGCTAGTGCGATCGCCTCCTTGGCCGCTTGTTCCTTGCGTTCGCTGTAGCAATCCGTCAAATAGTCCGTTTGCTCCCGCAACAGCAAGGTAAACTTGTACAATTCCTCCATTACGTCGATCGCGCGATCGCGATACGGCGAATCCTTCATCGTCCCATCCTCATTAAACTCCTGATAAGCCTTAGCAACCGAAGACTGATTAGGAATCGTAAACATCCGCATCCAGCGGCCCAAAATTCTCAAAGTATTAACAGCATTAAAAGACTGCGAACCACCGCTAACTTGCATCACCGCCAAAGTTCGACCTTGGGTCGGTCTGACAGCCCCAATACTTAAAGGAATCCAGTCAATTTGGTTTTTCAGAATGCCCGTAATATTGCCGTGCATTTCTGGACTAGACCACACTTGAGCCTCCGACCAAAGGCTCAATTCCCGCAATTCCTGAACCTTCGGATGCGTATCGGGAACACTGCCATAAAGCGGCAATTCCAGAGGATTGAAAAACCGAACTTCGGCACCGAAGCCCTCAATAATCCGAGCCGATTCTTCCGCCAACAAACGGCTGTAAGAACGCTCTCGCAAAGAGCCATATAAAAACAGAATTCTCGGTTTGTGCGTAAAATTTGCCATAATACTTTCAATTAAAATCCCGAAATCCGTTAGATAATTGTCGGTAAACAGCGACTGCTAACTGTGCGCCCCAAATCGGAGCAACCCAGTACACCCACTGGTGTTCCCAAATGCCGCCAATTAAAGCAGGGCCTAGAGATCGCGCCGGATTCATACTCGCCCCGGTAATCGGCCCCATAAATGCAGCTTCTAAGCCTACAGTTAGCCCAATTGCTATCCCCGCAAAACCGATATGAGCGCGCCTATCAAGTCCCGAACCCAGAATCACAAACATCAGGATAAAAGTCAGAACTGTTTCTAAAATTAGAGACTGCAACCAGTTGCCGTTCAGAGGCATAGTTGCACCGAGATTTGCCACATTTCCTAAAGTAATTAGCAGCAGCGCGGAAGCTGCGATCGCCCCCGCACACTGCGCCAAAATGTAAGGCAAAACTTTGTATTTTGGGAAAAAACCGCTCGCCCAAAATCCTAAGGTTACGGCTGGGTTAAAGTGCGCGCCGCTGATATGCCCGATCGCGTAAATCATCGTGGCTACAACTGCACCAAATACAAAACTAACGCCCAAATGAGTTACTGAACCACCGCTAATTTTGTTAACCATCACCGCGCCGGTGCCTGCAAAAACTAGAATAAATGTGCCGAGGCATTCCGCGAGTGCTTCTCGGCCACAATCTCGATTTTCGCCCGAGGCTAACTTTTTTGCTGCACCCATCACTATCAACTCATTGGTTCAAATAAATCATATCAAAAAAAGTTGATACGTCAACTCTCGTTAAGCTAAGAAACCCGGTTTCTTGGAAAATATGGGGTTTGTCACGAGAAATCTGGTGGGAAACCGGGTTTCTGAGGATTGGTGCGTAAATCCTAGAGTAATTACTCATCAAGAAATCTTGATGGGTCAACCCGCGTCAGAACAAGGACGCGCCGGCAGCATCTGACTGAATCGGCGGTATTCGGCGAGGTACTGTTCCAGGGCTAGAAACTGAGCTAAATTGAGGCTGTAGTAGATCCTGCGGCTTTCTTGGCGACTGCGAACTAAATCGGCTTCTTTTAGGGTTTTAAGGTGGAAAGAGAGTTTAGGCTGAGGTACAAAAAGCCGATCGCACAGATCGCAAACGCACAACTCCTGTTCCCGCAGCAACTCCAAAATCTGAATCCGTAGCGGGTCAGAAAGGGCGTGAAAGCCTGCGGAGACAAGTTTTTCCGAAATCTGTCGCGCGATCGCATCTGGCGCAGCCATAGAATTTTTAATCATCAATTATAGGCGAAGGAAGAAGGAAGAAGGAAGAAAAGCAACGGTTTCAGCAATTAAGAACGTCCTCACCGTCGGGCGCGGTTGCTATATTAGACCTCTTGCAAAAATCTTCGAGTCATAGAGCAACCGCAGATATCGGGCAGATGCAACACCGATTGACGCAGATGGTTTCAGGGTATTTTCGGATTTTTGCAAGAGGTCTATTAGACTTGAATTGCAAAAGTCCTTTTGATCAAATTTTAGGACGGGCTAGAAGCCCATCCCACAATAAAAAAGTTTGTGGGATGGGCTTCTAGCCCGTCCTAACTATTTTTGCAATTCAAATCTATTGTGAAAAAATCCATACAAACATCATCGTTGCTCAAGCTTTATCGCATAAAATTGGTGCATTTAGCATAGACAGATCTTTCGCCCTGCGATATTACTTAGGATTCTGTACCCGCGCTGGCACATCAGTGAGTCCGGCTTTTTGCATCAGCGAAATCACCCCAATAGATACAATTCCCCCAATAATTGCCCCAACAACTACCAGGATGATAAAGACTTTTTGCAGAGTTTTTTTAGTAGCTGGGTGATACTGTCTCGGCAACTCTTGACCTTGCTCGTCAAGTTTTTGCT
>JBDTEI010000124.1:0-13157 GCA_039922675.1 Microcoleus sp. | reverse complement strand
ATAGATGCGGTTTCAACCGGCCGGTTTCTTCAACCCACGGAGGTGAGTTTTGTCTGTATAGACGCGGTTTCAACCGCCCCGTCTTCTAAAAATCGAAATAAATATAAGGCAAACCGCCTTCGGGTGCCAACACCCAAACCGCATACAAACAAAGTGGTACTAACACCAATTTCACAGGCCAATTCAACTCCAACTTTAAACCCCGACTCAGTGCATAATTTCCCAGCATCGCCGCAGCCACAGCCGCCAACATCCAAGTTAAATGCACTCTTTCCAAACCCAAAGCTTCGACATAAACTTTATTTGCAAACTGCACATCAGCAGGGTGTCCCCACAAATGCGAAATTGCCCATCCCGAATCCTTTAAATCGGGAAGACGGAAAAATATCCAACTACCAAAAACCATCGCATGAGTTAACAGCCAACCGATCGCAATTCCGATCGGATTTTTCCACAAAAACTCGATCCGCAACCGCTTAAAAGTCACATCCGTCACCCGGTGCACCGCCAAAGCCAAACCGTGCAAACCCCCCCATACAATGAATCCCCAAGCCGCCCCGTGCCAAATTCCAGCTATTAACATCACCAGAGACAAATTCAGACAAGTGCGCCACAAACCGACTCGCGAACCCCCCAAAGGAAAATACAAATAATTACGCAGCCAATCCCCCAAAGTGATATGCCAGCGCCGCCAAAAATCAGCGATACTGGTACTAAAATAAGGAAAATCAAAATTTGGTGGCAAATACCAACCCAGCAGCAAAGCAGTGCCGCGCGCCATGTCAACATAGCCACTAAAATCGAGATAAAGTTGCAGCCCGTAAGCAAAAATCGCCAGCCACAAATCCTCGCTTCCCGCCCGCTGCAAATTGGTAAAGCTTAAATCGACATAAATTCCTAAGTTGTCGGCGAAAAGACCTTTTTTTACTGCACCGAAGGCGATCGTCCAAAGCGCCTCAGAAATGCGATCGGGCGTGGGAAATTTCTGGGATTTCAGTTGATAGATCAAGTTGTGATATCGAGTAATCGGCCCCGAAATCAGTTTCGCAAAAAACAACTTATAAGCAGCAAAGTGCAGTATGGAAGTAGCAGCCGGCGCGCCTCGGTACACGTCAATCAAATAAGAAATGCACTCAAAGCAAAAGAAACTCAATCCCAGGGGTGCAACTACGTGAGTTTTCACCCAGTTAGCACCGTCGAGAGCAACAGGCCAATTTAACAAAGTGCCGATCGAATTCAAGAAAAAAGGCACATACTTAAAACCCAAAAGCAGCAACACATTCAGCCCAATTCCGATCCAAAGCAGCAACAAACGGCGGCGATTCCAAGATTCATTCGCAATCCGCCAATCCAGAGGTTCCCCAATCGCCATCGCCAAGTAGTAATTAAACACAACACCGACTAAAAGCAGAGGAATGTACCAAATTTGCAGCGAAGCATAAAAAATCAAACTACCCGCCAGCATGATAAACAGCCGCCACCACCGCAGCGGAACCGACCAGTAAGCCGCGAACAAAACTAACAGAAACAGGGCATATTGAAGGGAGATGAAAGTCATACCATTTTAGATTTTGGATTTTCGATTGAAGAATTGGGAATGGCTGATTCTGTGTGGGTTCGCATCTTACCTACAGTTCCATTATTTTTTATCGAGATTTTGCTAACAACGAGATTTGTCATGGATTTTAGCCGATCGTGCAAACACGAACAAAAGCACAGCCTCAGTCCCTACGGTATAGTCGGCAACTGAGAACTGCTACATTTTACAGCACAAAGTTAAATGCTGTTGCAAATTAAATAAACTTCGTTTTTGTATACGCGGTTTCAACCGCCATCTTATCTATCTTGAAATTATCTGCGTTGATCTTCGTTGATCTACCTTACATCTGCGGTTGACAGATCGATCCTGTGATTTATGGAATAAGTCTAAAGACTAGCCGATCGCCAACCTTTAGCATCGTTGGCGGCCTCGATCGCAGTACAATGAATTTCTGCCACCAACTCTTTCAGCAAATACCGAAAAACTATCTTCATCGTCCCCAATCAAAACTTTTGCTGGTGAATCCGGGGCTGGCGATGGCCCGGAGCCCCGCAAGCTACGAGAATTTGCGATCGCCAGTGAGATTGCCTCTTCCTTAGCAGCAGACATTTCCAAATAGTTTTCTGGCTCTCCAGCATACACGATCGGCAACTTGACCAAAAAAGTCGAACCCACTCCGGGCGAACTTGTGATTTCAATACTTCCCCCCAGAAATTCCGCCAATTTTTTGCACAGAGACAATCCCAATCCGGTGCCTTTGACGCGCTTCTGCAAGGGATTTTCGAGTTGGACAAATTCTTCAAAAATCCGCGTTTGGTCGGCTGGAGAAATGCCAATGCCCGTATCTGTTACTGAAAAAGTAACTGTTCCCCCGTCTCCTATTTCCGCAGCAACTCGGACTTCGCCTGCTTCGGTAAATTTGAGGGCATTAGAAATCAGATTTCGCAAAATCTGAGAAATTTTCCCCTCGTCGGTTGTGAGGATTGGAAGTTCGAGAGGATCTTCAAAAATTATAGAAACGGCAGAGTTTGGGGGAAGCAGGGGGCGCATCATTCCTCGCAGGGCGCTGAACAAATCTTCGACTTCAAAATCAGCCACGCGAATAGTTAGTTTTCCGGCTTCCACTTTGGCTAAATCTAACGAGTCGTTGACAAGTTCTGCGAGAGACTCAGCGGATTTGCGAATGTAATTTACTTGCTTGTCCTGTTCGGCTGAAAGTTCTCCGTCGAGGCGATCTAACAATATTTCGGAAAGGCTTAGAATTGCCGTTAGTGGAGTCCGAAACTCGTGGCTCATATTGGAGAGAAAGCTGGTTTTTAGTTCGCTGGCGCGCCGGAGAGATTCGGCTTTGTCGTTCAATTCGGCGTAAAGTGCCACGACTCCGCGATTGGTATCTTCTAGTTGTTGATTTAATTGTACGAGTTCTTCTTGACGCTGGCGGAGTTCGTCTAAAGTACGCAGTAATTCTTGATTTTGCTGCTGAATTTCGGTGTAGGGATCTTCGGGAATTTGGCGCGCTAGTTTGTCAACTAATTTATTTAGTTCGATCGCACTCAGCGCAGGCATTTGTTTGGAGAACTGCTTCATTAATTGTACGGCAGTTCCGCGATCGGGCGCAGAATCTATTTTCACTTCGTCCATCAACCGTTTCGCTGCCGCTAAACCGAGTCCCGCGCCGGTTTGCGATCGAAAATTGGGGCTTAACACAGCCGGTAAATCAGCAATTCCCGGCCCGGTGTCGGAAATCCGAGTCCGAAAAAATTGGGGCGATTCCCCTTCCACCATGAATTCTACTTTCCCACCGCCTGCATATTTGAAAGCATTGCGGGCAATTTCGGAAACTGCTGTGGCGATGCGGGTTTGTACTTGGGAATCGAATCCCAGCCCTTTAGCAATTTGGCGAGCTCTTTGGCGTACTTGTACGATGTCTTGTTCAAAGCGGACTTCTGTCGTCAGGATTGGGTAACTCACGCTGCTTCTCTCACCTTGGCTACTATAACTGTCATGTCATCGCGAGTGCGTTTGAAGTCCCGGTAGAGCACGGCTGCGATTAAAGCAGGATGTCTGGAGGCTAAACCCGGATAGCGGTTTAAATTCCACTGCGCCGCCAAACCGTCGGAGTGCATGATGAGTAGGGACTGCTGCGACCAAGGATAGACAAATTCTGCTACTTTTCGCATCATATGTCCAACTGTGCCATTGTAGGAAACCATGCTACGGGTTTGGTTATCTGTGACCACTACACCGGTGATGTTGCCAATTCCGGCAAAACAAACAGTTTGTTGGGTAGGATCTATTTGGGCGATCGCCGCCGCCGCTCCTCTGGTATTTTTTAAAGCAGCGTGGGCCTTCTCTAAAATTGCTTTCGGCGCGAGTTTAGCATTTTCCCCAAACACCCGCACTGCTTCCCGTGACGCCTCCTGGGCCAAACCCCCGTAGCCGAGCCCGTCTGCAACTAAAATCAAATTTTTGTCAAGGTGATTTTCTGTCGCCCAGGAATCGCCACAAATTTGCTCTCCTGCTTTCGGCAAGTTGACAACTCCAAATTCCAAGTAATTGGTGTTTTCGGAAACTTCCCGGTGATTCGGCGTTGGGGAGAGACGCATTAATAATGCTGTCCCCAGTTTTGGCACAGAATGAATATCAAAAAAACTACAAAGGCGTTTAATCGCGCCGAGTCCCGTTCCCGGCGTTCCCGCAGTCGAAAAACCGTCCCGCATACACTGACCGACATTTGCCATTCCCGGCCCCCGGTCTAGCGCTACTATTTCAATGTTATATCCTGCCGCTGTTTTTACGGTTTGCAGCAAAAGTTCTCCTTCGCGGGCGTGTTTGACCAGGTTTTTTGCTGCTTCGGCGATCACAATTGCCACTTTACCGCGATCGGTCTCATTAAATCCAACTTCAGCCGCGAGGGCGACTGCGATGCGTCGCGCTTCTCCAACTTGACTTTCTTCTGTTACGGGCAGGGCTACGGCATCTATCATTATTTTGTAAGCTCTAATATTAAGTTGGCGCGCATTTAAAAAGTCAGTTGACAGTTGACAGTTGACAGTTGACAGTTGTCATTTGTGACCTCAGAAACCGGGTTTCTTAGAATATTTATAGTTAGCAAACGCCAAACTCGTAAAAACCCGGTTTCTCGCCCCTCATGAGCCATTAGCCAGCAGTAATTAGTTATTAGTGAGACCTCAGAAACCGGGTTTATTTCAAATTTATCGTTGCCAAACGCCAAACTCGTAGAAACCCGGTTTCTCGCCCCTCATAAGTCAGCATTCATTAGTGATTAGTCGTTTCAGAAACCGGGTTTATTTCTAAATTTATCGTTACCAAACGCAAAACTCGTAGAAACCCGGTTTCTCGCCAATCTCCCAATCTCCCAATCTCCCCACTCATCGCCAACTGACGATCGCAATTTTAGTCCCCTTACCCACTTTGGAAACAATCTCAAATTCGTGCATCAACCGCTTAGAACCACTGAGCCCCAAACCCAAACCATGATTAGAAGTATAACCGTCAGTCATTGCCAATTCGATGTCTGGAATTCCCGGGCCCTTGTCTTCAAATATCAGCCGCAGCCCTTTACGGCTGCCTAATTGGAGCGTTTCGAGAGTTACAGTTCCCCCTTTACCGTAGTCTACAGTATTGCGGGCGAGTTCGCTGGCTGCGGTAACAATTTTCGTTTGGTCTACTAAACCGAATCCCATTGCTACAGCCCAGGTTCGCACTTGCTGTCGGACGTGGACTATATCGGAGGACGATCGAATTTCTAATGTCTCACGTTTTGACATGACGGCTACTCTAGTAAAATAGAACTTCTCCATAAAACATAGGACTTACCCTCATCAACGAAGTTTCCCGTAAGAAATCTTGAGTTTGTCAACAAGGTATCTACAAACAAACCAGGTTTCTTTACTCCCTGTTCCTAAGTCACTGGAAAATTCATCAACTGCTTACGCTTCCGCATCAGCAGACAAACCCAAGGATTTTCGCAACAAATTCATGCCCTTTTCAACGCTTAAAGCTGTGCGAACTCCCGTCAGGGAAAGCCCCAATTCAACCAGCGTAATCGCCACCGCTGGCTGCATCCCGACAACAACTGTTTCAGCATCTAAAATTCGCGACATGGTAGCGATATTGTTGAGAATGCGACCGATAAAAGAATCTACGATTTCCAGGGAAGAGATTTCTATCAATACACCTTTTACGCCTGTTTTAACGATGCGGTTCGTCAAGTCGTCTTGCAGCGTCATTGCCAAGCGATCGTGCATATCTACTTGAATTGTTACTAGCAGAAAGTCTTCCATTTGCAGGATCGGAATCCGTTCCATAATTAACCTACTTTTGAGTTTTAAATTAAATCTTTATGCCACTAGGCAATATTTTTTATCTTTCCTCTTTAATATTTTTAATAGTTAAACCTTGGCGCTGCAATGCGACTTTAAAAGCATCTGCTAAAGTTGCTTTTGTCAGAATATCCTGCAAGTCAACTCCCAAATGCACTATGGTTTGAGCTATTTGCGGGCGAATGCCGCTGATGATGCACTCAGTACCCATCAAACGGGCGGCGGCGACAGTTTTTAATAAATGTTGAGCGACTAAAGTGTCAACAGTCGGCACGCCTGTAATGTCTAAAATTGCAAATTCTGAGCCTGTTTCCATGATTTCCTGCAACAGAGTTTCCATGACTATTTGAGTGCGGGCGCTGTCGAGAGTCCCGATCATGGGTAAAGCGAGAATACCTTGCCAAAGTTTGATTACCGGAGTTGACAATTCGAGCATTTCTTGCTGCTGGCGTTCGATGACTTCTTCGCGAGCTTTGAGAAAGATTTCTGTCACCCAAAGACCGAGCTGGTCTAATAAACTGGTGGAAAGCCATAGTTGTTCGACAAGTGCGTCGCGGTTTTGTGTCAGTTCGCGACAAAGCCGATCGAACAATGGTTTTTTGAAGCATAAAATGAAACTCGCTATCTCTGACGGGGTAAAGCCCCTCTGAACGCGCGATCGCGAAACTTCTGCTAGCAGCATCCGCATATTTTCCCATTCGGGTGTCTGGATGTCGCTAAAGTTACCCTGTCCCACTGCAATGTGGAGCAATTGCAAGAACTCTTGACACTCGGAGCGCAATTCTTTGGCTCTCATCAAGTCGTCCCGCCGCAGCCCGGTATTTTGCAGTTCTTTGAGCCAGTCTGCTAGTAGCTCTGCTTTATGTCTTTCTAGGATTTCCGCGATCGTGTTATTGCTTGTGAGTTCCATTGAAATTATTTCCTGTCTAGCAATTGGGATCGAGTTGTACGAGCGATCGCACTCTTCGTATTTTGGATGGGCCAACTTCTGAGTTTAACTCACTGTTTGCTGTTTGCGATCGAGGGTTAAGTACCTAACTCCAAAATGCGTTTGATGATCGCACTGGTAGAACTCGGAACTTCTATTTCGATCAAGGAAATCTTGCCACCTCCGGCGATAACTGCTGGTGCTTCCGGCAGAGTTTCCAGTTGATAGTCGCCTCCTTTAACATATATATCTGGCTTCAGGATACTGATCAGTTTAGTTGCTGTAATTTCGGAAAAAATTACTACGGCGTCTACTGGTTTGAGGGCGGCTAATACTTCGGCTCGCTGATTTTCAGGTACGATCGGGCGGGGTGGCAATCCCGGCTGCTGCGGTTTGATAGCCTGCACGCTAACGTCGCTATTCAAGCCCACCACGAGCGATCGCCCCAAAGCTTTTGCAGCCTGCAAATAGCGGACGTGGCCAGCGTGCAAGATATCGAAGCAGCCGTTAGTAAACACGATCGGACGCCAGTTATTCGGATCGGATGCGATCGATCTTTCAAGTTCTCCCAACGTGTAAACACCAGAAATCATTGCAGTCATGACTAAAAAAATTGAACGGCGATGAATCATCCTAGCAAAAAATGTGATAAAAAAGCGCCTTTGCCATCGATCGAGCGATCGCTCAAGCTGCCAATAATTAGTAGTTGGCAATTAGTAATTGGTCATTAGTAATTAGTCACTCCTAAGGAAGAAAGAATAAGTAAGAATACCGGAAAATCCAGCTTGCAAGCTTTTGTAGTGCTGTCCCCGCTCGCTACACATACAAAACTCGCGAGCTCGCACTCAAACAAAAATGCTTTTTATACTCTCGTGAGATGCTCCCAAGAATGCCCTTTAGTTTCGCGATCGGGCAAACAGAAGGAACAAGGATAAAACAGCTACTGTTGAATCTGTGACCCCCCAAAAAAAACGAATACTTATCAACGATACGAGTCGCCAGCAGCCCAAAGAATTAGACTCCTGTTCCTACTCCCCGATTCACGGCGCTGCAAGTAAATCTCCAATCGAAAGTGGAAAATCTTAAATCGACTGGCGTCTAGTGCTGTTGGTAATTGGAGGTAAAAAACGTTGGTAAACAATTATTTATTCCAGCTCTCTGTGAGATCAATTACTATAAGACAGGGGATTTTGTGCCACGGCATCAGGCCGCAAATGTAAGGGTTAAACCACGTGACAACTCCACGCACTGAACGGAATACCGTTACAGTCTGGGCTTCTTAGGAAATTAAGGAGCGTGTCAATAACCTCAGTAATTCGTTAAGCCAGGATGACTACGTTACAAAGAGTATATATAGGCACTTTGGGATGTAGGTTTGGCAGCCGCGCTCTAGTCCCAAACACTGCGGTTATACCAATTTCATAAAGTAGCGCTAGATTTGACCCCCCCAACCCCCCCGCGAGTTCGGGGGGGCTTCGGATTTCATCCATAGCAGATCTTTAGAAAAATGGTATTAATCATTAAACATTTCTACGGTCAGAGCGAAAGTGTGATTAGCATCAAACCTGGAACCACATTGGCGAAGAACACCACTCCGTAAGGAGTTGAACTTTATTTAGTTCAAAAAAGAATTCCCTCATTATATTTAGTTATAGTGGGGGATTCTTTTCAAAACAATAAAGAGTCGTTCGTCTCGTCATCCACCCGCTCACTGCTCAATGCCCTGAGCATGGGAGGTGAGCGGGCGTGTGGAATCTGGAGTCTCACCACGCATTAACATCCCACACTAACCTTCGATCGGTATACTGTGGGGATTCCCGTCAGTCGAGCTAAACGTTACCCTCCTGTGTCTATTTCTGACACTGCCGCGCGAGCGAAAGCTAGTTACAAGCTAGAACTCAAGCTTGCAGAACTCATCTGTAGCAGCATTCGTCAGACTAGAGAAGAGGCTAGCAGTTACTTGCTGCCGTTTCTGGGCGCTATCTTGACAAAGCTCGACAGCCTCCGGCGGGAGCAGCCTCCTGTGTGTGCCAAACTCTGCATACCAACCAGTGCAGCAACTCGGCCCAACTAAGGCGCCAGCGCAGCCTGTGAAAACCCAGGGGAAATTCTAGGTAATTACCCGATCGAGCTATTTTGGTGGAAAATAACGTGAAGTACCCAACCTGCCTCGCCTCTTGTTGGGGCTTCCAAACTGATAAAATCGGGGACGGTTTGATTCGTCTGCGGAGTTTCCCGTCTCAGCAGCCGTTTTCACCTTCAGGATTCGTGTTTCCACGGAGCAAGGGACTGAAAGTCGCGAGATGGTGCGTGGCGGGCCGCCAAGCGAAGCAACCAGCCACGAAGGGCAATTGAGCGAGCGCACCAGTTAACTCATTAAACAAAATTTCGTTGAATCTAACGCTGTAGAATTATCTAACAGGAATTATGAAAGCAACTAACAGCCGTCAATTTTCTTCAGTAGCAGCTCGAACTCTCAAAGTAGTCGGGATTATCTTGATTCTCTCTGCTTTGTTTGACTGCATTGTTCTGTCGCTCCCGGGAGACATCTCCGACATGAGCAATCGAGGCTGGCAGCTTGCCGCAGCAACTCAGATAGTTGACCGGGGCATTATTCCTTTGATGGGTATCGCCCTGCTGATGACTGGCTTTTGGGTGGACAGCAGCAGTGGAGTCTCCCTAGAGCGGCGCAATGTTTGGGTTGATTTGCGATTCTGGGCGCTGTTAATTTCCAGCTTGTTAGGGCTAATTTACCTGTTGGTGGTTCCCGTTCACCTCAACAATACTCGTTTGGAACTTAAGGATGCTCTAGCTCAAGTCGATAAAGAAGCTGGACAAGCGGAAGGTCAACTTGAGGGGCAAATTAAAAGCGAGCAGTTTAAAGCTCAGGTAGAACAGCTCAAAAGCCAGCGCCGCAGCCAAATAGGCGCACTGCTGCAAGATGACGGGAAGCTGCAAGAAGCACTCAAGAGTCCAGATGTTCCCAAGGAATTGAAAGCTGTGCTTCAGGAGTCGAAAAAGGACCCGAAAGCCCTCGACAAGTTCTTGGAACAGCAAGCCCAAGAACTGCCAAATCAAGCTCGCAACGAGATTAGCACCCGCAAGCAACAAAAAGAGAAAGAGTTGAGAACTCGATCGAGAAATTCGAGTTTGCAGACGGGAATCAGCAGTTTGCTATTAGCTATAGGCTACATTACTGTTGGTTGGACTGGACTCAGAAGTATGGGAATTCTGCGGTTCGGCCACCGCAAAAATTGACCGACGCAATCACCGGAAGCGAGCAAGTCGAGACATCCCTGAAAAATAAATACTTGATTTGCCTGATAGTTTGCCCTTACTGAAAGCTGGGAATGTTCTCAATTTATATTCTGACTTACAACGAAGAGATTGATATCGCTGCTTGCATTGAATCGGCACTGCTTTCAGACGATATCATTGTAGTTGATTCTTTCAGCAGCGATCGCACCCTTGAGATTGTTCAGAACTATCCCGTGCAAACAGTGCAGCACCGCTTTGAAACTCACGGACGCCAGCGGACTTGGATGCTCCAAGAAGTAGAATGCAAGTACGAATGGGTTTACATCCTCGAAGCTGACGAGCGGATGACGCCTGCACTGTTTGCTGAATGCTTAAAGGCGATCGAAAATCAAGAATATATCGGCTATTACGTAGCTGAAAAAGTAATATTTATGGAGCGCTGGATTCGCCGCAGCACTCAATATCCCCGCTATCAAATGCGCTTGTTTCGCAAAGACCAAGTGTGGTTTACTGACTACGGTCACACTGAACGGGAAGTCTGCAACGGGCCCACTCACTTTTTGAAGGAAACCTACCCTCACTATACTTGCAGCAAAGGTCTTTCCCGCTGGATAGAAAAGCACAACCGCTACTCGACTGACGAAGCGGCTGAAACTCTCCGCCAATTAGCAGCGGGTCAAGTAAATTGGTGGGATTTAGTATTTGGCGCGTCGGAGGTGGAAAGGCGCCGCGCTTTGAAAGATTTTTCTTTGCGTTTGCCTTTGCGGCCTGTGGTGCGCTTTTTTTATATGTATATTTTACTTGGCGGATTTCTTGACGGTCAAGCTGGATTGGCTTGGTGCACACTACAAGCTTTTTATGAATATTTAATATTGCTGAAAGTTTGGGAAATGAAGCATATGCCGCTGCCAAATTTAGATGCAGTGGAGGAACAGTCTATTTCGGAAGTTGTAACAGTTGAGCCGTCTAAAGTTTCTTATAATCTTGGCGCTTCGGATACTCGAAATTAAAAATTAAAAATTAAAAATTGGTAATCGGTAATTGGTAAGTTATTCTAGGGTTCCCAGCGGGGCTGAATGTGACGACACCTACTCAATAAATTCCTCTCCGCTGGACACCCTACGAGCGATAAGTCCCGTTAAGGATATTCGCCACACCAACAAAACAGAATAAAACCCGGTTTATTGGAGAAACCGGGTTTCTGAATACCCTCAAAGTTTGACCAGAAAGAATTGGTGTAAAGCCTCTCCCTGATCGGGAGAAATTAAAATCAGACTATTCATTACTCCAATCCCCTTCCTTCTTTTGTCAACTGTCAACTGTCAACTATCAACTGAATAGACCTCTTGCAAAAATCCGAAAATACCCTGAAACCATCTGCGTCAATCGGTGTTGCATCTGCCCGATATCTGCGGTTGCTCTATAACTCGAAGATTTTTGCAAGAGGTCTAGTCTAGTGAAGTTTAATCAAGTTTTGATTGTTAACTCAAAACTCTCACAACTTAAAACTCTTGAGATTTGGCTGCTGTTTTTGCCCGATCGATCTTTAAGATCAACACACCCAAAGGCGGCAAACATAAGTCGATCGAATAAGCACTGTTGTGGAACCACCACTCCTCAGTCCACTTACCCCCCAAATTCCCCATATTGCTGCCACCATACTCCCGCGCGTCGCTGTTAAACAACTCCGTATAGAAACCCGGTTCCGGCACTCCTACGCGATAGTGAGAGTGCGGCTGCGGCGTAAAATTGCACACCGTCACCACAAACTCGTCGCCATCCTTCTCGCGGCGCACAAAGGCTACCACACTGTGCCGGTTGTCGCTGCAATCAATCCACTCAAACCCATCCTCAGCAAAATCTTGACTGTAAAGTGCCGTTTCGCTGCGGTACAAATGGTTCAAATCCTTAAAAAACAGCTTCAACTTTTGGTGCGGCTCGAATTGCAGCAACTGCCACTGCAAATCCCCCCAAACGTTCCACTCATGCCACTGGCCGAACTCCATCCCCATAAATATCGTTTTCTTTCCGGGATGAGCAAACATAAAAGTAAACAAACACCGCACGTTTGCAAACTTTTGCCATTCGTCCCCAGGCATTTTCCCGATGATGTGGGCCTTGCCGTGGACGACTTCATCGTGGGACAAAGCCAGCATGAAATTCTCGCTGTGGTTGTACCACATACTGAAAGTTATGTTGTTCTGGTGGAACTGGCGGAACCACGGATCCATGTGGTAATAGTCGAGCATATCGTGCATCCAACCCATGTTCCACTTCAGGTTGAAGCCCAAACCGCCTACATAGGTCGGCCAAGATACCATCGGCCAAGAGGTAGATTCTTCGGCGATCGACAGTGCCCCTGGGAAATAGCTAAAAATGACGTGATTTGTCTGACGCAGAAAATCTGCCGCCTCGATATTTTCGCGGCCGCCGTACTGGTTGGTCAGCCATTCTCCGGGTTCGCGGCAGTAATCCAAGTACAGCATCGAGGCTACGGCATCTACGCGAATCCCGTCGATGTGATACTTGTCAAACCAGAACAGAGCGTTTGATACTAGGAAATTCCGAACTTCGTTGCGGCCGTAGTTAAATACTAGGGTTCCCCACTCTTTGTGCTCGCCCTTGCGGGGATCGGCGTGTTCGTACAAGTGAGTTCCGTCAAAGAACGCTAAACCGTGGCCGTCTTTGGGGAAATGTCCCGGCACCCAGTCCACCAGTACGCCAATGCCGCTGGCGTGGCACTGGTCAACAAAATACATGAAATCTTCAGGTGTGCCGTAGCGGGAAGTTGGGGCGAAATAGCCGGTGACTTGATAGCCCCAGGAACCGTCGAAAGGATGTTCGGCGATCGGCAGTATTTCGATGTGAGTGAATCCCAAATCTTTGACGTAGGGAATCAGCCGATCGGCCAATTCGCGGTAAGTCAGAAACCGCGCCCCTGGCTTCAGTTCTGAAACCTGCACTGCTGGTTCTATGTCACCATTTGGCAGCATCGCGGGTTCGTCAGTACCGGCGTGCAGCCAAGAACCCATGTGGCATTCGTAAACCGAAACCGGCTGCGTCAGTTGGTCTGTCTGCCGTCGCT
>JBDTEI010000123.1:0-5476 GCA_039922675.1 Microcoleus sp. | reverse complement strand
CAAATCCACAATCACCTGCTTAAAAATCTCCAATAACTCTTATTGCAACAAATCAATTTAATGCAAATTTTTCGCTTGGCGATTTTTTTGAATCAAACTTAAAATTGCCAAATTAGACCTCTTGCAGAAATCTTCGAGTCATAGAGCAACCGCAGATATCGGGCAGATGCAACACCGATTGACGCAGATGGTTTCAGGGTATTTTCGGATTTTTGCAAGAGGTCTATTAAACTGATCGGCTTGATTTTTTTGTTTTTGTACAAAGCGCGATCGCAACTGCCAAACCCGAGACATCAAAAGCGTTGGGCCGCAGAAATTTATTTGGCATTGATGTTGAGACTCGATCGCTCGTGGCAAAATTACAAGTATTGTCAATGAAAATTAGAATTCCCAATTACCCATTCGCAATTCCCAATTCCCCATGTTACTATCCCTCAGAATAGAAAACTTTGCCTTAATTGACTGCCTGGATCTAGACTTTGGCCCGAGTTTGAACGTATTTACAGGGGAAACCGGCGCAGGAAAATCGATTATCCTAGATGCGATCGATGCAGTTTTGGGCGGGAAAGTCGATCGCCGAGTGATTCGCACCGGAGCAACGCGGGCCATATTGGAGGCTACCTTTGAATTGGACTCATCCGCAGCAAAATGGCTGGGCGAGCAAGAAATCGAACCCATAGACGGCAATTTAGCCGTTTGCAGCCGGGAAATTAACGCATCTAGCGGTGCTCTGCGCAGCCGATCGCGTTTGAACGGAATTCTCGTCAACCGCCAGTTAATGGAGCAACTGCGCGATCGCCTCGTCGAAATTACCGCCCAAGGTCAAACAGTCCACCTCGGCCAAGAAACCCTCCAACGAGAATGGCTCGATTTATACGGCGGCAAAAAACTCACTGAAGCGCGATCGACAATCACCACCGCGTGGCTGGGGGCTTCTAACGCCAAAACAGCCCTCAACCGTAGGCGTCAGTCGGAACAGCAGCGACTGCAAAGACTCGATTTGTTAGAATATCAAGTCCGAGAACTTAGCGAAGCCCACATCGAAGACGGCGGCGAACTCGAACACCTAGAACAAGAATCAATCCGTCTGGGCCACGTCGTCGAATTGCAGCAGCAGAGTTACCGAGTTCACCAGGCCCTTTACCAAAACGACGGCGACAGCGCCTCAGCCGCCGATTTGTTGAGCAAAGCCGAGGAAATTTTAAGTGACATGGTAGTTTACGATGCTCAATTGCAACCAATCCTCGAAATGGTCAGCGATGCTTTAGCTCAAGCCACAGAAGCCAGCAGCCAAATTAGCAGCTACGGCGAACGATTAGAAGCAGATCCCGAAAGACTCGAAGAAGTAGAAGACAGGATTCGCGAACTCAAACAAATTTGTCGCAAATACGGGCCACTCTCTGAAGCGATCGCCTACTACCAAAGCATCCAAAACGAACTAAACCAACTTTTAGAAGGAGGCGAGTCAATGGAAGCCTTAGAACTCGCATATCACACCGCTTTAGACCAATTAAAAGACGCTTGCAGCCACCTGACAATCCTGCGGCGCGAAACAGCCCTCAAACTCGAAACCCACCTCGTTGGAGAACTTAAGCCGTTAGCAATGGAAAAAGTGCAGTTTCAAGTCGCAATCTCGCCTTGTACCCCAACCGCCACCGGTGCCGACCAAATTGCCTTTTGTTTCAGCCCGAACCCGGGGGAACCGCTACAACCGTTAGGGGCGATCGCCTCCGGGGGAGAAATGAGCCGCTTTTTACTCGCCATCAAAGCCTGTTTTTCCCAAATCGAAAGCGCCGGAACCCTAATTTTTGACGAAATCGACACCGGAGTTTCTGGGAGAGTCGCCGGCGCGATCGCCAAAAAACTCCACCAACTCTCCGACAAACACCAAGTTCTGTGCGTCACCCACCAGCCACTGATCGCCGCGATGGCTGATTGTCATTTTCGCGTCAACAAACAGACAATAGAAGCCGCAGCAACGATCGGCGAATCCGCAGCCAACTCGGAACCGGGGGAACGTACAGTAGTTAGAGTTGCCGCCCTCAACAGCGAACAGCGACGCGAAGAACTCGCCCAACTCGCCAGCGGTCGATCGGCTACAGAGGCGATCGCCTTCGCCGAATCCCTACTTGTCGAAGCCGCCGGATTGCGTCAAACTCAGTCCGCCAAACCCTGAAAGCACACTTGAGTCGATCGGGGGGTCAAAATGCGGAGTTTTTTCAGATCGGCGGTTACACTAAAAATGGCAACCGCAAATTTTACAAAAAAAAGCTGAAAGCCGCGTGACTTTGTTCCCGGATCAAAGCTTCTAGCAGCCAAATTGACAGAAATTTTAGTTAAAAACCACAATTGTGTAGAGAAGGGCACACATCACTAGCAACTGCTGGTGTCACAATTGCCACTATTCCCGCAATGTCCTCCCTCTTTCAGCAGTCCCTCGCGCTGCATATTCATGTTGCCGCAGGCGATCCGATTTGCGATCGGCTGCCACAACCTACTTAAACCAGGCACGCACAGTGTCAAAATCACTTAATAAATCATTTAAACAAAATTCGCGTTCTCTCAAACAAAGTACAGCAATGCCACAGTCTCTTTACCGTCCTACCCGCAGTCCACCAGCAAAGCCAATGGAATTTCCCTTGCTCTGTGCTCGCACTTCTGTAAACTGGGAAATAGTTTTACGCACACTTGAGTCTTGTGCGACCCGTGACCCAATCCAGAAACGGATACCCTGTCCCCGCAAAGCCCTCGTGGAAAGATCGCAATTTTAGACTTTTGTTCGAGTTCTGGTGATTCACTTGCTGCAAGTAAATCTAAAATCTAAAATCTAAAATCGACCCGTGACTCCATCCAGAACCAGATACCCTGCCCCCGCAAGGCCCTCGTGGAGAGATCGCAATTTTAGACTTTTGTTCGAGTTCTGGCGATTCACCTGCTGCAAGTAAATCTAAAATCTAAAATCTAAAATCTAAAATCGACTTACCCACTAATAAAGTTGCCCGCTATTCTAGCTTAAAGACTAACCCTTACACTTAAGCTTCTCTGTAAAGGTCTATGAATCCTTCTGCATCTTCCACCAATTACTCTTCTGGCGACGTGATAGATGTCGCTGTTGTCGGCGGTGACAATCACCATCAGGAACGCTATTCTCCCCCTCCCTCTTCCCCTTCCCCTTCCCCTCCTGCGGCATCTCCCTCTAGCGGTGCAATTAGGCGACGCCAAGGAAACCTCTCTGGCATTCTCGGTCTCAGTATCATAGATAAGAAAAGTTTCACAGATGTCGTTAAGGTAGTAGAAGAAAAACTTAAGGTTGTCAATGAAACCCTGGGAATGCTCGACAATATCCTTGATATCGAAGGATTTGATGCCATTCTCAACGAGATGTTGCAGTCGATCACCCTCAAAACAGGGGAATTGCTC
The DNA here is from genome assembly GCA_039922675.1 of Microcoleus sp. GTDB lineage: Bacteria > Cyanobacteriota > Cyanobacteriia > Cyanobacteriales > Microcoleaceae > Microcoleus. Next base: position 2,056 of record JBDTEI010000123.1, on the reverse strand, counting down.
AATGCCGATCGCACCACCATATTTTTATTAGACGACGCAAAAAATGAACTCTGGGCGATCGTCGCTAAAGACGAAAATGGCGGAAACCTAGAAATCAGAGTTCCCGCCCAGGTGGGCATTGCCGGAGAAGTAGCCACAGACAGAAAAGTGGTTAATATTCCTTACGATTTTTATGACGACGAACGATCGGCTAACGCCAAAAAAATGGATGAAAAAACTGGCTACCGCACTTATACAATGCTGGCAATGCCCCTCCTCAATGAAGAAACAAACGAGTTAGTAGCAGTCGTTCAACTGATTAATAAACTCAAACCAGATCACGAAAATCACGCTACTTTAGACGAACGAATCGACAAAACTGGATTTACTCAAGAAGACGAAAAAGTTTTCAAAGAATTTGCTCCCTCAATTCGTCTGATTCTCGAATCGTCCAAATCTTTCTACGCAGCAACTCAGAGACAGCGAGCCGCCACGGCGCTGATGAATGCAGTCAACGCTCTTTCTCAGAGCAGTCTAGACTTAGAAGATACCCTAAAAAGGGTGATGGATCAGGCAAAAGAACTCATGAATGCCGATCGCAGCACCCTATGGCTGATCGACGAAGATAAAAATGAACTGTGGACAAAAATCCCGATCGGCGACAACCTTAAAGAAATTCGCATACCCAGAACCGCAGGTTTTGCAGGCATCGTCGCCCAATCCAGCGAACCCCTGCTGATTCCCTTTGACGTATACGAAGACCCCCGCGCCGCCATTGCCCGAGAAACAGATAAAAAGACCCACTACCGCACTTGCAGTATGCTGTGTATGCCAGTGTTTAACTCAGACAAAAAATTGATTGGTGTCACCCAATTAATTAATAAAAAACGACAAGGAGAATTTCCCCCCTACAACCCGGCAGATTGGCCGCACGCCCCCGATCAGTGGAAAGCGAGTTTTAATCGCAACGACATGGAATTTATGAAGGCGTTTAACATCCAAGCAGGAGTGGCGCTGCAAAACGCCAAACTGTTTGCAGAAGTCAAACAGCAAGAACAAAGACAAAAAGATATGCTGCACGCCCTGACTAACGGCGTGATTTCTACAGATAAAAAAGGCAATATAGTTGCGACAAATCCCAGCGCCCAAAAATTACTGGGTGTCAGCGAGGCCGAATTAGCTGAAGGCAAATCTTTGCGCCAGTTAATTAAGTTAGAAAAAGGCGATTTTGCCAAGTGGTTCGATGCGTCTTTGTCTCCCGAAGATGATGACGATCGCCAGCAGTATTACCCCGATCAAATTTTGCTATCTTCTAAGGGAAAATCGCAGAGTATCAATCTCTCGATCAGCTCAATGACCGACGCTACCGACCCCAACAAGGTCAACGGTGCGTTAGTAGTCATGGAAGATATTAGCAGCGCCAAGCAAGTCAAAAACTTGATGTACCGTTACATGACTCCAGAAGTAGCCGAAGCGCTGTTAGCTTCAGGAGATACAGGACTGGGCGGCAAGCGCAAAAACGTTTCGGTGCTGTTCTCAGATATTCGCAGCTATACCACACTTACGGAAAAATTACAAGCCGAAGAAGTAGTGGTGATGCTCAACAAATATTTTGAAGTCATGGTAGATGTGGTATTCGAGTACGGAGGCACTCTCGACAAATACATCGGCGACGCTCTGATGGCAGTTTTCGGCTCTCCGGCGCCCCTAGAGCATCATGCTTGGTGCGCGATGCAAACGGCCGTAAAAATGCGGGAAAAACTGTCAGAGTTCAATCAAGATCGCATAGCTAATGGCGAATTGCCGATCGGCATCGGTATGGGCGTACATTCCGATGAAGTTATCAGCGGCAACATCGGCTCAAGCAAACGCATGGAATTGACTTCGATTGGCGACGGCGTAAACCTCGCATCTCGCTTAGAAGGCGCCAGCAAGCAGTACGGCACTGACTTGATTATCAGCGACAATACTTACAGAGATTATGCCGATCGGCTTTACGTGCGCGAACTCGACTTTATTACCGTCAAAGGCAAAAGCGAACCCGTAATCGTTTACGAACTCGTCGGCATCCGCGAGG
>JBDTEI010000122.1:0-16722 GCA_039922675.1 Microcoleus sp. | reverse complement strand
GTCCCATCGGGCTGTATGTTAAAAGAATAGGCAAAATCTGAGGTCATTTCCGAGATAATTCGGTAGCGAGATTCCGATGCGCGCAGGGCTGCTTCGGCTTCTTTGAGTTCAGTAATGTCTCTATTTGTAACGAGAACTGCTTCGATGCTGCCCTCCGCACTCACGATGGGGCTAAAGATGTAGCTGCAATAATTCCTGTGCCCAGTACCCGGATCGATAAAGTCAGTTTCTGCTGTTAAACTTTGTCCTGTGGCTAGTATATTTTCCCAGCAATTATTGTGGAGTTTAACCAGTTCTGGTGGTAAGCCAGTTTCTTCTAATGTTTTGCCTAAAATGCAGGTTTTTGACAGCGGAGTTAATTCTAATCCGGCGCGGTTGATATAAGTTAATCGCCCAGAGCGATCGAACATCAACAGCCTGTCTGGTGTAGTTGAGAGTACAGTATTTAGCAGCTTGCTTTGCTGTTTGAGCTGAGAGTGTATTTTTTGCAGCGCATTTTCGGTGTTTTTGCGATCGGTGATATCTTGAAAAAACACCGATAAACCTTCTTCTGACGGATAAGCATCGATTTCCAGCCAGACAGTTTGCTGCTTGTAATACCATTCAAATTTAACATTAACGTTATCAGATACCGATCGGTAAAATTGCTTGAATAAAATCGTGTTCTGAATATCGGAAAACTGCTCCCAAATGTTTTTACCTAAAAGCTGTTGACGCTTTCTGTGCAAGCAATCCTCTGCTTTCGGGTTGACGTAGGTAAACTGCCAATTGCGGTCTAGCGCATAAAAACCTTCTGTGATATTTTCTAAGATATTAACGATTTGCTGTTGCGATTTTTCTAAAGCTGCTGCTGAGAGCCTCCGCTCTGTGATATCGCGGGAATTGATGACTATGCCGTTGATGCTGGAATCGTGCAGCAAGTTGTTAGCAATGACTTCTAAATACACCCAGTCACCGCTAGCGTGGCGTTTCCGATATTCGATCGCCGGTGCAATCCCTGGCTGTTTGAGTAATTTGGCAAAATATGCTTGCCAAACAGGTGCATCATCTGGGTGCAATAAATCGCTGTGGAATTCACCAATTCTTTGTTCGGGTTTGTAGCCTAAAATCCGCTCTACTGCAACCGGACTTTGGTCTCGTATCCGCCCGTTAGCTTCAATAATTGTAATTATATCGGAAGAGTTTCCCAGGAGAGTTTGCAGTCTGGCTTCCCCTTTTGTCAGTGCTTGAGTCACCCTACTGTACAGCATCTGGCTTTTCTCTAACTGCTGCTCTAGATTTCTGATGTTAGCAGCTTGCTGGGAAACTTTAAGTTCTAAATTGTGGTTAATTTTTTCTAATTTGGCTTGGTCTTCTTTGGCTAATAAAAGTGACTGAAACTCGGCCGCCAATTGCTGCAAAGCTCCGGATAAATGGTTAACATTACTGGTAAAAATTTCCTTTTGATCTGGAGGCAGTTGCTCGATATTTTCCTGCAATTCATGCAAATGCTTAAATACTTTTTGGGTCATGGTAGTAACCGCTCAAATTTGCGACGATTAAAAATTTTTACTCGTTCTATAAATCTACCACATTATGGGAGTCAAGTGTCAAAAGACATAAATCTTGAACTTGAGCGGTAAAGCCTTAAGCACGATGCTAATTCCTTGTGGCGAAACCGATCGCGAATACTAGAAAGTTTGAGAAACTATTGGGCTAAGTAAGATTACTGAAGATTGTTTGGAAATTTTAATCTTGAGATTGCTTTGTGAGTCCGGCGCAGCGCGATTGTGAATTAAAGATCGAGTTTTTCTTCGTCCATAGATGAGATAAGCTGCGCCACAAGCACCCTACTTGCAATGAGGTAAGGTGCTTGTGGCGCGATCGCATCGTCTACAGTTAGAGTTCTCGACCGAGGATTTTAACTAAGTAATTTTGCGCTGGCCGCGCAGAAGTATTGATTCCAGCAGGCAAATTAGGCACTTAGTTAGTCAGGATTTAAAGCCTTTAGAGCTTTTCTTTTTGTCCTGCGGTTTGGACTTTGACTTGTGAACTTCGCCTAAAGCTTCCTGAAATAAGTTGTGCAGGTGCAGGGGAACACTTGCAATTTCCGGGAGTTGGGGTTCTAAGGGTTTTTTAAACTCTTGCAGCAGGGCATCTAAATCGCGATCGATCTGAAAATCTTTCCGCTGCAATATAGTTTGCAGAATTTGTGATAATTTCGCAGGATTAACTTGAGCTAACCGCCGCCAGATCCACACATTAATTGCCGGATCTTCTAGATAGTTGCGAACCAGCTTTTCGTAACCGGGAATGGTGGAAAAGTCTTCGGCTGTCAGCATTTCGGTAAACTGGCTGTAGGTAGACAAAAAAGTTTGCCCCCAGCGGGGATGAGAAAGTGCTGTCACCTTTTCGGCTTTTTTGAAGCTATCCGGCAATTCAACTTTCGGCGTTACCATTTTTGAACTAGCATTGCTGTTGAGCATCACCTCAACTGCTTTAGTATCGGCCCCTGCTGCTGCGATCGCTACTGCTTTGATTTCTTCTGGATCGACTCCGGCATCTTCAACGATATCCGCCAGAGATTTAGTTTGATCGATCCCGATATCAGCTAGGCGTTTTTTAGTGATTACTTCCTGAAATTCAGCCAACTGTTTGTTCAGGTAATATCCCGATAGCGTCACTTCATCGCTGCCAAAAAATTCGGTAAAATCTTCGTGGTACTGTTCTACCGACTGCCAAGCTTGCTCTAACAGTTCCGGGGCGTCACTGTACAGGTTATTTTTGTAATTTTGCTTGAAATTGCCGATCGCGACTGCCAACTTCGGCTTGCCCAATTTCCCCATCGGAATCGGAGGCCCTGAGAGTATCCACCAGTCATCGGTGAGAGGCGCAATCCGAGCCCGCAAGATTTCTCCTAACTTAAAACGAGACATTTCTTGCAGGAAATTAGGGCTGTTGGGCTTGACAGTGTAGTGCTTCGCCGTCAGCCAGTTTGTCACCTCGAAGCTGTCAGGGGAAATTTGAGTGATTTCAAACAAGCCGGTGAAGCTTTTTTGCCCCCAACTTGTTAGCAAACTGATCTCACCCTCGGTTAAATCCGGCTGACTTTCGACAAAAAGGTCGATCGGCGTTTTCTCTCCGACTTTTCCTTCAACTGTAAAACTGTCAATCACCTGATTTTGTTGAGCAATATCGTAGCGCTCGCCCGTCGATCTAGTTGCTGCAAAAGCTTCCAAAGCTACCGCCAACTCTCCCTCGGCATCCAGCACAAAGTCAATTAAATTTTGCTTGAGTGTCCAAGCTCTTTCCAACATTGCATCCACAAATTATACCGATTTTGAATGAAAGGATTTAGATTTTTAACAATTATCGGACTTGATGCAACCGACGCTTTCATGCTCTGACTGCGATTGCTAACGCGGATTGCGAACGATCGCAGAAATAAATAGGCGATCGATGCCTGAGTCCTAAATTAGTTTAATTTTAAGGCTAATAGTCAAAAAAGAGTGCCAATCTCAAACTTTATTGTTAATTTTTTTTGAACTCCACGCCGGAAAACCAGCCCAGGAAAAATATTGCTAAAAAACGAATACGGTTCAGTTAAGACTGTTTATTGCCCGGAGCTCTCCCTCGCATCCCCCGGATAGTCCGGGGACTTTGAGCAATTTCTTGTCCCCCCCTTTTTGAGGGTGGTTAGGGCCGATCGGGCTTAACTGAACCGTATGGGCTAAAAAACGTGATTTTAACGGCGTAAAAATACCCCTCCCGATACAGAGAGGGGCTCAAAATCCCCAATAACTTCGCTAAACTCGCGCATAAAATAGTGCCAGATATCAACAACAGTCTTTGACGCAGAAACCTGTTTTTTTCAACCAAAACACTTCGCTGGATTTCTGAGTGCGAGTAAGAAAATCCGGAATGTTTGAGTTTGTGTGCGTCCAAGACTGAGAAATACTTGTTGACGGTGTTAGCGGCCGTCTTTATCAATGTCGCCAGGAACAGCGCGTTCTACGCGATCCCAAGCGTCGCGCGTAGCGTGCTTAGCTTTTTCCCAAGTCACGTTGGACTTACCGCGATTTGTTTCGTAGTCGCGCTGCAAATCGTTTTCGATGTCGTTGAAGCTCTTGCCAGTACCGCCATAGCGGCTGTATCCCTCATAACCGGTGCGGTATGCAGGCTGATAGTCGTCGTAAGTTGCGCTCGTATCCGCGTAAGGACGGGAGCTGTAGTTGTTTTGCCAGTAAGCATCTTCTACCGTGGGGTCGATCGACTCTGCGACACCTTTACCCACCAAACCGCCACTAAACGCGCCCACAACAGCGCCTACAACTGCTCCCACAGGCCCGCCGATCGCACCGCCGATCGCAGCCCCAGCAGCACCCGCACTTGCAGCACCGATACCCGTTCCAACAGGATGAGCCCCGGTTTCCCCGGACAGCGGGTCGATGTTAGCATCAGGTTGCTTCACGGTTTTTATGTCATCGCTCATGATATTTTTTTCCTTTTATCTAACTGAAACTATCATTTAATTTAACTTTTAACTCCCTATTTATTCATCTTCCTTAGGGATGAATCTGCTAGCTAAAAAAGGGATGGGAAGGATAATACAGTCATTGATGCCAAAACGAAGTGGTTCAACACGCTACTAAAAAAAAGTAAGGTGCAGCGCACCCTACATAAATAGGTTCAAAAGAGTTGCTATATCTGATCAAAAGTCTTCTCACGGAAGCTGCTTATTTGCCAGCAACTTGAGTTAGATAGAAAAATATTAATTTATTCGTTGCCCGTGACCTTTTCGATCAGCTCTTCAGCTTTTTGAACAATGCTTTCTTGCGGGTGTTCTTGCTTGTATTCCTTTAAGCTTTCATCGTAAACCTTCTCAACCTTTGCAGGATTTTGAGCGGTGTTGACGATATCTTCATAAGCTGCTTGGGGATTGAGATCCTCAAAACTTTCTGCAGGGTCAGTAATTTTAGCTTCTGGCTGCGCCTGACTACTGTATTGACCTGCTGCGTGAGCCGCCTGATTTGGTGCTACCACTAGACCAGCCAGAGCAATGAAAGCCAGCATACATACCAGCAAAATGCTTTGACTCAATGTTTGCCCGAGAGCTTTTAAAACCCGCTTCATATCAACGTCTCCTCGTATTTTTCTGCAAAAATTATCATGTTTGTTCTCCCGACCGGGCGATCGCAGGTTAAAAACCTTGCTTGAAACGCAACTCTTGTAGCAGCTACCGCGCCCAGATACAGCGACAAGGGATATTTATCATGCTACCGCTTATACTAAGCCTCTGATTGCTATACATCCTTCTACCTGAAGATAGATTAGTAGTAGGATGCGTCTGCACAGCGTTATTTTTTCGGGGGAGCGAGTATCTATGAGCTGACGCAACCTAGGGACTTCTACCTGAAGATAGATTAGTAGTAGGGTACGTCTGCACAGCGTTATTTTTTCGGGGGAGCGAGTATCTATAAGCTGACGCAACCTACAGAATCCAACTATAAATTACCTAAATAACTACAAAAAAACCTGCTCTATGTTGAAGTTTCGACTCTGCATAGCTCCTTCAAACAGCTCAGTAGAAATAGCTTGCTCTACCGACCAAACACCCGGTTTTGTCAGTTTCCCTTCTAACATTAATTGAGCGATGCTGCCAGTACCGATGCCCGTAGCTGCGGCAGCATTCGGGTGTACCGCTGTCGAGCAAACTTTCGCGGGTTTACCGTTTTTGAGGCCGGTCACTTGCGATCGCACAGCCACACCCACACCGCTAAAATTATTGCTAACAGCAGTCATCCCGTAGCTGACATAGGACAAAAACTCAATCACTGAAGGATTTTTCAGCCAGCTATCCGGCCAGTATTTGGCAACAAACCAAGTCAGGTGATTGTAAAGGTCTGGAGACGTACCGAATTTAGTAATAACTGATTTGACGGGGAAAGTTTCGGGCAAAGTAATTGCTTCCGGCATATCGAACCAGTAAACCCCTGTTTGTCCGTAGGGTTCGGGAAATTCTATCGTTTCGCGATCGCTGTAGGGTTGTACCTGCTGTGGTTTGGCATCAATCCAAGCATCAAAAGGCATTTGCAAACCCAAAAAAGTAGTCCGCATCACCGTAACACCAGCACCGCCAGAACCTCCGACAACATAACTCAAATGGATGTGTTCTGCGGTATCTAATTGCTCGACATCCCGTCGTACCATACTATTAGAAATACCAGGGAAAATTCCCGTATTGATAATCGCAGTAATTCCAGCATTTTTAGCTGTTTCGCGCAATTCTAAAGATTTGCGAGTAAAACTGCGGTTGTCACTAACATCAAGATAATTAACACCTGATTCGATGCAAGTTTTCAAAACGCCAGCGTCTCGGTAGTGAAAAGGGCCGGCACAGTGCACGACGAGGTTAGAGGCTGCAATTGCTTGGCTCAAGCCCGCGCTGTCTGCTAAATCTAAAGCTAAATAGCGCGATCGATCCGGCGGCAACTCTGGTGGAATAGAGCCATTAGGGTCGCGTCCGGTAATAGTAATTTCTGCGTCGGTGTGGGTAACAATGTCTTGAGCAACGCTGTTGCCAATTCGTCCCCGCCCGCCGACAATCAAAACTCGGTTTGTCATCGCTAAAAATAGGGTAACGCTAATATTATTTTCTCATTGTTGGAGTCATATTTTCCATATGCACAAAGGATGATTTATCTAGTTGAGATTTTATAAATTATCAAAATTATGCGCTTTTTGTCAATTTCCTCATTTTAGAATTTAACTCTCGCTGTAGTGACCATTTGTTAAACTCATCCTCAACGGTTGAAACAATCTGAAGGGCAACAGAAAGAATTTCCCTAGCTTTTGAGAGTTGTCCGGCGCGAGATAAATTAGTAGCAATCCCTTCTAAAATCCGAATTTTTCGATAAACATTTTCTATAGAATGAGCAATTTCAACAGCTTCGGCAAACACTTCAGATGCTTTTTCCTGTTGTGCAGATTCCGCATAACTCAAGGCAACGTCTGCCAACGCCTGAGCTTTTTCATGCTTATCATTAATTGTTTGGGCAATTTTGAATGCTTGGTCAATTTGCCCCGCTTCAGCTACGGCGATGACATTTTTACCCAACCTGATTGATTGCAGAAAACTCATATCATGTATTGTTTGAGCAACCTCAACGGCTCGATCGTACTGCTTGGATGCGATCGCGCTTTCAACCTCCCAACTCAACGCATAGGATGAATAAGATTCATCTGTCATCATTTTAATCATTCTTATTGCTCGATCGAATTGTCCGGCATCAGCATAATCGCCAGCGCTCCAACCTAACATAAAATTTCTGTAAGATTCATTTTCTATTGTTTGGATAATCTTTGAAACCCGTTCTCGTTCTTCCGCCTTAGCAACAAAGTCAAAAATAGATTCTAAAAAAATATCACATACTGAACCATCATTAATTTCATATATAGTTTGAATAACTTGAAAAGCTCGATCGAATTGTCCGAACTCCGCGCAACGGTATGCGATTACTGATAATGCCTCGGTTTTGTTAAAATTATCATCTAGGCTTCCAGCAAATTGTATAGCTTGCTCAAATTGTCCTGCTTTAACGTAGCCGTCGGTGATGGCATTGAATGCCTCATATCGGTCGTCATAATCTTCTGAGTATTCGATCGTTTCTGTAAGTTGCTTGGCTCGTTCAAATTCCCCAGCTTCAGCATAATTTTTTATAACTTGAATCAAAGGTAAGTTTTTCCAATTATCTATGGTTGCAACAATTTTTAAGGCTGCATCCGATTGTCCGGCTTGGGCATATTCATCAGCGATGTAAGCTAGAGCTAATTCTTTTTCCTCATTGTCTATTATTATTTCAGCAATCTGGATGGCTCGATCGAATTGCCCTATTTTAGCATATTTTATGGCGACCCGATTTAAAATCCAGGCTTTGTAACTGTCATTTTCTACCAGTTGGACAATCTCAAAAGCTGTATCTAACTGTCCTAATTTTTCCTGGACATAGTAGGAGAGATGAGTTAACATCCAAGCTGGATTTCGATCGTTTTTGATGACCCAAGCAATTTTGATGATTTGAGTCAATACCTCAGCAGCTTTGCTCGTTTGTTCTGCGTTACCGTAGCTGCGAGAAATAGAAATCAAAGCCACAGCTTTATAATAGTTACTTGCTATTGTTTGGGCAATACTGAGAGCCAAGTCAGGTTGTCCCGATGCTGCAACTTGAGATGCGATCGCACTTAACACACAAGCTTGAAAAGCCTCATCCTCTATTCCTCGTGCCACCCGAACAGCAGAGTCGTAATTTTCTACTTTAGCATAGCTGCGGATGAACAACTCTAACACTTTATCTCTAACATAACCCGAGCAATAAGGCAAAGTTTTAGGAGTTTCATCTGGGAATGCTTGGGCTATCTGAAAAGCTCTAACAAAATTTTCTTCAGCTCGATCGATTTCTGCCAATGTTAGATGACTGTCGCCGATTTTAATCGACTCCAGAGCTCGATAACGATCTTTTAAAAGTTGGAATGACATTACCTACACTGCCTCTCGATCCGCTAACTACACAAACTCATAAACAGGAACTTCCAGCGTGCGACTTGGCTGTTTTCCTTTCCAGATGATTTGCTGTAGGCGTTCTACTGTTTCTGGTGAGAAAAAACGCTCTCCTGTTTCTACACACAATCGGGCTGGCACATTTTCAATAATGATAAAACTTCCATCTAATTCCAGAGTATAATTAACTCTTTGTTCGATTAGGGTTTCGTTCCAGACTTCATTGCTCATTTTAAGTTCTCCTAACTTTGAAATTCATCCACAGTTCGGGGCTCGGTTCGTATAGGGTAATAATTTTTATCAAAGGGCGAGATGGATAACTACACTGGATGTGCAAAGGTCTAGCTGCTAGGGTAAAACCCAGTATCACGCAGCTTGGGCCATATTTGTCGTCGGGATAATCTTCGATAATTTCACCGCTTGCAATAGCCTCGCGCAGTTCTTGCACGCCGATCTGGCGGACGATGCTTTGATTGAGAGCGTGCTGTGAGAACTCAAACTGGCTTTGAACAATTTTATTGCGGATTTCTTCAATCATTACCAGGCGACATAACAGCTTACGGATTTTGTTTTTATCTAAAACTTAAGTTTTAATTATAAATACAATTACCCTATTTTGCAACTAACCGTACTAGAAGCAGTCAATCAAAGAGGGCGGACAATGCCCGCCCTCTTAGCTTCTATCTAATTACCCCGAAACACCGACTTAGCCGTCGATTTCAGAGAACTCGCCGCATCCGCCAAGATTTGCGCGATCGGCTGCTGAGAGTGCATGAAGACGCGAGCTGTATTGCGTCCGGGCATCCCCGAAATCGAGCCGCCTGGGTGCGTGCCCGCACCGGTGAGGAACAAACCGTCGATCGGCGTTTTGTAATTGGCCAACTCCGGTAAAGGACGGAAAAATATCATCTGATCCAGCGTCATGTCAACGTGGTAATAATTCCCCTTCAGCGCCCCCAAACGCTCTCCCAATTCGGCCGGACTTTCCACCCGGCGGCCGATAATTGAATTCTTGATATTCGGCGCGTATTCTGCTAATTTGTCAATGCAGCGATCGGCAACTTTGTTTTTCAGCTCGTCCGTCCAACCCGTACCGTGCTGGCCGGTTCCTTCAGCATTTTCGATTTGGTAAGGAGCAAAAAATTCAATCCAAGCCGTATGGTGTCCGGGAGGAGCCATTGACGGGTCTCTTACCGTGGGAAACACGACATACATCGACGGATCGGAATCGGGGATTTTGCCGATCGCAGGCTGAGTATGAGCAATTTCAACGTGTTTCACCGAATCAGCAATTAAAACAGAACCCATTAAATATTCATCTTGGTGATTCCAGCGATCGAACTTAGGTACTTCATTGAGAGCTAAATCAATTTTCAGAATTGTCTCATTGTTATTAACAATTTTGCGCTCCAATCTTTCCCGCAAATTCGGATCGGCACTGTCAACATCACTCTCATCCATTAAATGCAGGAACAAACGCTTCGCATCTATATTAGAAATGACACCTTTGGTAGCTCGATATTCGGTGCCGCCTGCAACTCTAACACCGACAGCGCGGCCGTTATCAACTAATATTTTCTCGACGTGCTGATCGGTAAGTATCACACCCGCATAGGTTTTCACTAAATTGACCAGTGCTTGCACCAATGCACCAGTTCCCCCGCGTGGCCTCGCCATGCCGGGATTGTGGCGCATGGCCATCATAATTGCACCGATCGCAATAGTCTTTTGCGAAGGAGGCGCGCCCAATTCGGAAGCGAGTCTCGCTAAGGGTGCTTTCAAAAATTCCTCATCAAACCACTCGTTGAGAATGTCTTCAGCGCTGGTAATCATCGTGCGAATAAAGTCCAGCGTTTTGTCTGGGGAACCGATGACTGAAAATAAGTCTTTGAGTTTAGCAATATCGTAGTTGCCGGCAATATCTATAATGGATTTTGGCGGCGCATTGAACATCGGCATCATTGCACTTAAAGCGCGCTGCCAAAAGTCTGTATATTCGGCATATTTTTTAGCGTCGCGCTCGTTGTAGCGGGCAATTTCTGCACAAGTTTTTTCGACGGAAGTGTGTGCTAAGAAATATTTGCCGTCTGGATGCGGACAAAAAACGACTGGATCGCAGTAAAGATATTCTAAGCCATATTTTTCCAGTTCTAATTCTTCTACAACCGGCCCTAAATGGATAAATTCGTGGTCGATCGCGCACAAGTTGAATTTAAAATCTGGTAATTCGGGAATCGCAGCTTCGGTAGTCGCCGCGCCGCCGGGAACCGAACGTTTTTCTAATAAAAGAACGGTGTATCCTGCCTTGAGAAGATAGGACGCACAGACCAGTCCGTTGTGACCGGCTCCGATGATAATCACATCATACGTTTGCATAGATGAAGCTCTGGAGATAGGATATTTTGCTTATTTTACAAATGTTAACAAGTTGGCCGGCTCTACCAATAGAAATAGATTCATCTTCATCAAGCAGTTTTAACGTCTTACAAAAGATGCACTTTTTCCCAATTTTTGCTATGCGATCGTCCTTATTTTCTCTTGAATTTACCGAGCGACCGGCACGGCCAAATTGCCCCAGCATTATATCACATAAATCATCATTGATCTGCGTCCCCAAAAATGTCAATCATCAGCACGATCTGCCAGATAAACTCTAGTTTTGTAAAGTAATGAAACAAAGCCGCGATTCCCGCAGTGAGCTTGATAAAGTTCCGTCAAATCAGAGATAATTTTCTGCAACTGAGGCCCGGAGTTGGGAATGTAAGACGCGCTTTTTGCCCGCCCGATCAAGCCTGCTAAATCTAAATCTTGTCTGTTAGCAAATTCGCTCGATCGCACGTCACTAAAATCTGAACTCGCAAGCACTGGCTCGATCGCGCGATCGCGCTTTTGGGCAGGATGGCTGTTGGAAGCCGTCTTAGCAATTTGATTGTAACCTAATGTCAGTGCATCCGCGCCATCCTCCAGGTTCCAAACTACAGCCAACCTTCCTGACGGCTTGAGAATTCGCCGAAATTCGGGTAAAGTTAAAACCGGATTGAACCAGTGAAAAGACTGGAAACACGCGACTAAATCGAGGGATGAGTCGGGCAAATTAGTGGCTTCGGAAGTTCCGTCTCTAAACTCTACCAAAGTATGAGGTGCAGCAGCTTGTCTCATTTCGGCATTAGGCTCGATCGCTAATACTCGAACGCCTCTTTCTGCTAAATGACGCGAAGAAATCCCCGTACCTGCACCGATATCGGCTGCTGTTAACTGTGAAGGTTCCCCAAGTCCTGCTAAAATCGCATCGATCGCAGCGGCTGGATAACTCGGGCGGTATTTGACGTAATCGGCGGCGCGATCGGAAAATCGACCGAGGGGATTCATCTCGTATAGCGGCGCTCTAGAATCATTTGAATTCATGTTAATAATTTGGTTATTTGTTCTCGGTTATTTGTTATTGGTTATTTGTTATTAGTCAGTTGTCAGTTGGCAGTTGCTACAAACAAAAAACAAAAAATAACAAGCAACAAGCAACAAATAACAAATAACAAATAACAACTGACTAATGACTAATGACTAATTATTTCAGTTCGTTGAGCGCAGCCTCAGCTTTTTGTGCGCCATCATTGTTGCCTTGCTGGCGGTAAGTGTCTAGGGCTTTTTGGAAAGCTTGAATTGCTTCGGATGTGCTATCGCGCCCTTTGAATGCCGTACCCATATTGTAATAAGCTTCTGCCCGGTCTGGTTCGAGCTGGATCACTCGCCGAAAAGTGATGATCGCTCCTGAAAAATCTTGTTTTTCTAGTTGAATTTCCCCGATCGCAGCGTATGCGCTCACTAAATTCGGGCGCACGTCAATCGCCCGCTTATAAGCTACCAGTGCTCCGTCGAAGTCGTTTTGAGATTTGAGAAGTTCGCCAATTTCTAGCTGCACGTCGGGATTCCGAGGCTCTAGTTTGGCAGCTTCTTCAAACGCTGCTAGCCCTTCGGAAGATTTGCCACTGCGCAGCAAAGCAGTACCTAATTTTAACTGGACGGCGGCTTGTTTGGGAGCGAGTTTTGCTGCTTGTTCGAGCACGGTGACAGCACTGGCAAAATTTCCCTGCTGGATCAATACTAAACCCATTGAAGAATAAGCTTGCCAATTTTTCGGATCGAGGGCGATCGCCTCTTGGTATGCTTTAAATGCACCGCTGTAATCTTTTTGCTGAAACAGCACCACTCCGAGCCCGATTCGGGCGTTGACATTTTTGCGATCGAGCACAGCGGCGCGGCGGTAAGCTGCGGCGGCTGCGGGATAGTTTTGCAGATTCGCCATAGCATATCCTAAGGCGTATTGGAAGTCAGCATTTTTTGGTTCCAGACCGATCGCCTGTTGGTAAAACTCTACTGAGGCTTGATAGTTGCCCTGACGCGCTTGTAAATAGGCAATACCGGAAAAAATGCGCGGATTTTCCGCATCTAAACGCGCCGCTTGCTGATAAATGGTGATCGCCTTGCTGTAGTCTCCTGAATCTACCAACTCGCGTCCTTGCCGCAGCAGAGCATCTAAATTTGTATCATTTTTCGGTTTAACTTGCACAGATGTTTCTGCTGAGAGCGCTATCTGTGGCACTGCGACAGCAAATCCTGCTACTAAGAGCGTACTGAATACCAAGAGACTTTGTTTGTGGACGGCCATTTGTTTTAAAGAGTGTGTGGAATAAAATAGCTCGTTGCTGTTAGGTTGCAATAGCTGACTGCTTAGGGTTGGGCTGGAAATTTTGAACGGCGAGATGTAGTAAACCTACAGAACAACACCCACTCAAAATTTTCGCACTTGAGGCCAACTGATGATTGTAACAACAACTGATATCATTCAAGGAGCAGAAATTCAATCTTACTTGGGAATTGTAACTGCTGAGGTGGTCTACGGCACCAACGCCCTGCGAGATTTCTTCGCGGGCATTCGCGACATCATCGGCGGGCGCACCGGCAGTTACGAGGAAGTGTTTCTTAAAGGACAGCGAGATGCCCTCGCGGAACTGGAAAAACGGGCTCAGCGCCTAGGTGCTAATGCCGTAATCGGGGTGGAAATTGACACCGGCACGATTAATGTAGACACGAAAGGAGCTTTGCTGCTGATTACTGCCGTTGGGACGGCTGTCCGATTGCGCTAAGTTGTCTTTACTCTATACATCCGCGAAGTTTTTTAACGGGATAAAATAGTTATTGGTTATCGACCATCAATCATCAGTTATTAGCTAATAGTTGCTGGCTGAGGGTCGATGACTTTTTCCTTTCTTTCTTCAGACATAGATACTGGTTATTTCCCTAGGCAGATATAGTTTCTATCAATCTCAGCCAGAATCAATGCTTAGGTGAAAGATTGTTAAAAAATAAACCAACAGTCAAAGGAAAGGAAATGCTATGGCATACGTAAATAGACCTGTAGATAACGTTGTTACCGAGCAGACTTTAGTGAAGCCCGTCATGGAATATCACGATCTAGTGCGGTGGGGCCCGATTTTTTCAGGTTTGGTAATTTCGATCGGCACACAATTAGTTTTAAGTGCGTTGGGTGCTGCGATCGGCTTGAGCAACATTGCTAATTCAGGAGCTCCGCGCAGTATAGCCGGCAGCGTGGGTACTGGAGTCGGAATTTGGTCAATTATCAGTTTGCTACTGAGCTTGGGCGTTGGCGGTTGGGTAACAGCTCGCGCTTGCGGCCCAATGAACCGCAGCACCGCGCTTTTGAACGGAGCAATTTTGTGGGCAACTACCTTAACAATTGGCTCTTGGCTATTAGCAAATGGCGTAGCCGGTACATTTGGCGTAGTAGCAGCGAATGCCGGAGCAGCGATTAATCAAGCGCAGCAGGGTAATCTGAATTTGCCGAACCAAGCGCCTAACGTAACTGCTCAGGATGCTCGCAATATTGCTGACAATGCTGCGAAAGCTGGTTGGTCATTTTTGTTCGGCTCGCTATTAGGTTTGGTTGCTTCGATGGCCGGAGCATCTGCCGGCGCCCGCACTCCCCGGAATTACTCGTGAAAGTTTGGTCAAACAATCAAACTTCATGTTTATGAAAGCACTTTTATGAAGGTGCTTTTTTATTGGGTTAATTTGTGTATTCTTCAGTCCGCGAAGGCGGACTTTGTTTGTATAGTAGCGGTTTCAACCGCAGAGTTTTATCTAAAATTATCTGCGTTTATCTGTGTCGATCGGCCTGACATCTGCGGTTTTTTTATCAATCAAAGACTTATGCAAGAGGTCTATAGAAGTAAGGTGCGCAGTGCGCACCCTACGAATTAAGCGGTGAAGTATTTAGCCGCTGGGTGATAGGTAATAATTGCGGTGGTTGATTGTTCAGGATAAAGTTGTTCGCTTTCATCCATATACAAGTTTATACGATCGCATTTTAACAAATCCAGTTGCTTGTACTGATCTGCCATATTCGGACAAGCCGGATAGCCAAAACTGTAGCGCGAACCGCGATATCGCTGCGCCAGCATATCCCGAATATTGTCCGGTTCCTCGCTACCAAAGCCCAATTCCCGGCGAATCCGCGCGTGAGTCCATTCTGCTACCGCTTCCGCAGTCTGTACCGCCAACCCGTGGAAGTAGAGATAATCGGTATATTGATTGTTAGCAAATAGCTTTTGTGCGTACTCCGTAGCAACTTCTCCCACCGTCGCCACTTGCATCGGAAATACATCGATTTTACCCGATTCTTTCGGCGCGAAAAAGTCGGCAATGCACAGCCGGCGCGCCGATTTTTGCCGGGGAAACGTGAATGTTGCTGCGGGTGTCGATAAATCTTGCCCATTACTCATAATTTCCGGGTTGTACAGATGCAAGGAATTGCCTTCAGCTTGACAGGGAAAATATCCGTAAATTGCTTGCGGATGCAGTAACTTTTCAGTGATGATTTTGTGTTTCCATTCTGCCAAGATTGGATAGACTGTCTCAGCTAAGAAAGCATCGTATTCTTCCCGCGATTGGTCTTTTGGCTTGCGGAATTGCCACTGTCCCGCAACTAATGCTTGCAAATCTAAGTGCCAGAAAAGCTCTTCAAAGGGAATTTCTTCGGGCGATAATAGCTTTGTACCCCAAAAAGGAGGATTTGGGCGATCGATATTTGCGTCAACCGCTTCGGAACGCCTGGTATCAATCACCACCGGAATGTCTGGTTTTTTGACATCTTCTACAGCAGTTTCTGCCGAAACTTTAGCTGCTTTCACCGCCTTATTTTCTTGCCCTACTTCATCTAAAAATCCTTGCAAGTCTTCCCAGTTACCAGCAGATTTGGCTGGCATGAGTTTCTCCATAAAGTGCAAGTCAGAAAACGCATCTTTGCCGTAAACAACTTTACCTTTATAAGTATTTTGGCAGTCTTCATGCACAAACTTGGGAGTCAAAGCTGCGCCGCCCAAGATTACGGGAACCGTGATTCCTTTCTGGTTGAATGCTTCCAGATTTTCCTTCATGAATGCGGTGGATTTTACCAGCAAGCCGCTCATGGCAATACAGTCTGCTTTGTGCTTTTCGTAGGCTTCGATGATGTTATCAACTGACTGTTTGATTCCCAAATTTATCACTCGGTAGCCGTTGTTTGATAGGATAATATCAACCAAGTTTTTGCCGATGTCGTGAACGTCGCCTTTAACAGTCGCGATCAGGAATGTGCCTTTGGCATTATCTCCCGATTCTGACTTTTCCATGTACGGTTCTAAATAGGCAACGGCCGCTTTCATGGTTTCTGCTGACTGCAATACAAACGGTAGCTGCATTTGTCCCGAACCGAACAATTCTCCTACTACTTTCATCCCGTCTAGCAAGAAGGTATTGATAATTTGCAGGGGCGGATAGGTTTCTAATGCTTTGGCGAGTTGGATGTCGAGTCCGATGCGTTCACCGTCGATGATGTGCTGCTTGAGGCGTTCTTCGACCGGGAGGTTTGCGTCTTCTGTCCGATCGCGCTTGGTAGTTTTGCCAGCAAACACCGTTGTTAGGTCGCCCAAGGGGTCATAAATGCAAATTTCGCCGTCAAACTCCCGTTCGTCGTAAATCAGTTTACGGCAGATTTCCTGGTGTTTGGGGTCGATTTTGGCGATCGGCAAAATCTTATTAGCGCTGATAATAGCCGAATCCATCCCCGCCTGCATCGCTTCGTGCAAAAACATGGAATTCAAAACTTGCCGCGCCGCCGGATTCAAACC
>JBDTEI010000121.1:0-10260 GCA_039922675.1 Microcoleus sp. | reverse complement strand
GTGATCGATTTGAGTGAGGGGGTTCGATGCTTCCGAGTGGTTGTAAATCCCGTCGATAATGACGCGAATCCCGCGCCCGTGACACTCATCTATGAGGTTTTTGAGTTCTTCTGTGGTTCCGTAGCTGGACTCAGCAGCGAAGAAGTAGCGGGGGTTGTAGCCCCAACTGTAGTCGCCCGGGTATTCTTTGAGGGGCATTAGTTCGATCGCGTTGATGCCGAGATCGGCTAGGTAATCGAGTTTTTCGACTACGTGCTTGTACTTGCCGCGGGCGAGGGGATCTGCTTCGCCGCCGGAAAAGTCGGCAACGTGCATTTCGTATATTACTAATTCTCGATCGCCCGGTAGCGGTTTGTCGTCGTGTTTCCAAACGTAGGTATCGACGATGCGATCGCCATCTTTGACTCGAACCACGCCGTTTTGAGTGGGATCGTCAATGTCAGTCGCGTAGGGATCTACCACATCTACCCACTGATCTGCTTCCAGAAACCAGCTTTTCGACTGCACGCGAAATTTGTATTGATAAACGCCATCCTCCAAATCTACTTTGGTGCGGAAATTACCTTCTTCATCCTTTTCCATCGGGATTTCTTCCCAATTAGAAAAAGACCCTATCAAGGCCGCTCCTTTGTTGTAGGGAGCAAATAACTGGAATTCAATTGGAGCGCTCATAATACCTCTTTTTAGGATATTTTAATAGCAGTAGATACTTTTAATTTTGCAAATCTAAGCGAACTCAGGCATCACTCTGCGGATATAATTTTTGTAAGTGCCTAACTATTCCTAAAAGTAGGAGTATCTTGCCCAGCCTGCGCATTTGATGAAGTGAAATTGCGCCAGCATTGGCATTGCGATCGGAATTTATCTAACTTTTTACTACTTAACCATAAGTATTAGTAACGTGAGAATTATTTGGCATCTATCTTAAGGTGCATTTACTTATAAAAAGATTGTTTTAAATATCTGTACTGGGAGAGATGCGGAGTTAAAGTTTAGGTTTTTTAAATTTGAAACTATTCGGTGGCTTGTGTGCTTCGGCGCACCCTACATGAACGACTCTTATAACAGCCTACAATTTCTGCGTAAGGTGCGCCGAAGAGCACCTTACTTTTAACTTAATTTTGCCTGCTGATGAGGCTTTATCCAACCAAGCCAGAACGCAGGGCGAGCACGGCCGCCTGAGTGCGATCGTCAGCGCACAGCTTGTTGAGAATATTGCGGACGTGAGTCTTGACTGTACCGACAGTAATGTAAAGCTTTTCGGCGATGGCAGCATTGCTGTAACCCTGCACGATCAGTTCCAAAACCTCTAATTCCCGCTCGGTTAAAGGGTAAGTTTCAATGATGTGACTGAATTCGGGTTCGGCAGCCTTAATTGTGACTCTTTTGCCCTCAACCTTCTGTTCTTCCGGTGCCGATTCCTTCGTGCGAGCTTGTTTCAGGACAATGCGGGCGATCGCCGGATCGATCCAAGAGTTGCCTTCGTGAGTTACTTTTACTACATCTAATAACTGATCGAAGCTGATATCTTTCATGCAGTACGAGTCAGCTCCGGCGGCAAAAGCTGCCAGAACTTCTTCTTCGTTGTCCTGAAAAGTCAGAATCAAAACCTTTGTATTTGGATCGGACTCCGCTATCGATTTTTTGAACTTTTGTGTCAGTTCAATGCCGTCAAAATCTGGCAAGCCAATGTCTACGATTGCCACATCAGGTTTGGTAGACTGAAGCAGTTTCAATCCGTCGGTAGCGTTAGCTGCATCGCCGACAACTTCTATAGTGTCACGCTGTTGTAAAGCTGTGCGGATGCCGACTCTTGTCAGGTCATGGTCTTCTATCAATGCAACGCGAATTTTACTCATCTTTCTTCCAATAGTCCGCTAAACTTTTAAAATATCGTCAACTGACTCAGTTAAACTGAGTAAATTTGAGAAGGTGTCCTGATTTAGGGTTTGACCTGCCGCACATCTTTTTCTAGCATACTCATGCAGCCGCCCTGTTGCAAGTAAATTTTTAAGTTATTTTGCGGAGAACGCCGGGAAAGTGCGATCGGGACAGGTAAGCTCTCAATGCTTTAACAGTGTAACTGAATTATCCCATTGTCCACCCCTTGATAGAGGTAAACATACGACTACCGAGATAACTTTAAAGTATAAAAACTTTTGATGCACATTGGCCGTCAAAATCTATAAAGCTAGCAGCACGAGTCCTTAATCGGTGTTAGGGCTCAAGTTCAATGCTTATTTATAAAACCAGTTATGACTCACTATCACGGCAATAACTGTTTTCGCTCGGACTTCTCCGAGACGGAAACATTACACAAGTCATCAGAAATAACATCGCCCCAACAGCAAGTTGCCGATCGCAAAACTCAGGAAGATCGCCTGTGGTCGGAAATTCCTCAAATAATAGTCTGGAAAGCAAATGCCAGCGGCTGGGCGACTTATTTAGGGCAGCGCTGGGAGGAGTACACGGGGGTACCAGTAACAGCAGCTTTGGGTTTCGGCTATCTGGCGCGCATCCATCCAGAAGACCGCGCTCGTCTTTTGGCATCATTGCGCAGGGATGCTGGCGCGCCGCAAAGTTACGAAATACAATTTCGTCTCCAGGCGCGCTGCGGTACTTACCGCTGGAACCTCGCCAGAGGAGCGCCCGCCAACGCAGACTCTCAAGAAGTTTTGGAGTGGGTGGGAACCTACACAGATATGGACGCGATCGAACAAACTCAAGGCGAGCCCGCAGCAGAACCAGAAATTTTGCGCCGCCAAGCGGGCTCGGAAACTAACTTCAGAGCCGAAAATTTGTGCAAAATAGACGCAGGACAGGAGTTGCAGGCTATCGAGCGGTTTACAAATCAGTTGAGCCAGCGCGCGGGTAACTTGTGCGAATTGTTGCAAGCGATCGCGGACGCGACTGTGGAGGCGATCGCCGGAGCTGAATTTTGCCTGGTGGCGCTTCCGGAGTGCGATTCCAACGGTCTTAAACTCAGCGCTGTCGGAGGCGTGGCAAACTTTGCCGGCAAAACCCCGCAGGTGCAAGATAACCTGCTGTTGACAGCGTTTACGACGGGAGAGTCTCAACTGTGGCGCTGTGAGTCCGGCGGCTCGGTACCTGCGGCGGCCTGTGCAGCGGCGATCGAGTCGCGGGAAACGGGGCGTTTGGGCGTGTTGGCGATCGGTAACGGGAAAGACAGCACGGCCATTGACGGGGGAACTCTGCAACTGCTGGGGGTGATGGGAAGACAAGCTGCGATCGCAATTAACAGCACGCGGGCGATCGAAAAATTAAAAAAGCAGGAACAGCTTTTAGACTTACAAAACGAGCTGCTAATTCGCCAGCAGGAAGAACTGGAAAATCAGGGCCGGCGCCTTCGACAGCAAAAATTGCAACTGCTAGAAGCAGCAAAGTTAAAATCGCAATTTTTGGGCACAATGTCCCACGAATTGCGAACCCCGATGAATGCGATTATCGGCTTTTCCCAATTGCTGCTGCGCCAGCACCAACAACTGCTAACGGCCCAGCAAACAGATATGGTGGGGCGGATTTTAAATAACGGGAAAAACCTGTTAGTGCTGATTAACGATATCCTCGACATCTCCAAAATCGAGAGCGGCCGCACAGAATTAGAAATAGAAGAATTTGATTTAGCGCATTTAGTAATGGATGCCGCGCTGGAATTCGGAGCTCAAGCCACCGAGAAGAATTTGGCAATGTCCGTCTGCGTGGGCTTGCAGCATCAGTTTATAGTTAATGACAAGTTGCGCCTGCGGCAAGTTTTGGTCAATCTCATTTCTAACGCGGTTAAATTCACGCATCAGGGCGACATTTGCATTGAGGTGGGGGAAATAAATGGCGATCGGCTAAGTATCGCCGTTCGGGATACAGGAATCGGCATCTGTGAAACCGATCTGCCCCACATTTTCGACAAATTCCATCAAGCCGACCAAAGCACAACCCGCCAATATCCAGGCACCGGTTTAGGACTAACTATTAGTGCGTCTTTAGTCAAGATGATGAACGGCATAATAACGGCAAAAAGTCAACCACAAAAAGGTTCGACCTTTTGGATCGAAATCCCACGAAAAGTTAACCCTAACAAACTAAATTCTTGAGTACCCAAATCTTTGATATTTATAAAAATGGGCGGTTGAAACCGCCCATTTTTATTTTATACTACAAACTAGAAGTTTTCCCTACTTGGGTCTGAGTAGCAATTGGTTTAACATCGGTGTAGCCCATATTATTAGCTACATCGCGCAGCACCGAAATTTGCTGTTCAAACTCAAGACCTTCAATTTGACCCAACACGCCATTGACAGCCTCAGTTGCCTTATATCCTTCGGGGATATCGACAATTTTTTCCCCCATAGCAATAGCCCAAGCATACCAAACCACCAACTGATTGTTAGCAGTTAAAGCTCCGTAAGCGCGAGAATAAGGCGTGTCGTCGCGGTTGACAATACCTCGCATGATATTCAGTTGTTCGTCATTGGAAAGGTTGTAAAAATCACCTAGCAGCACGGGAGCTAATTCTGGTTCGGCGGCGGCGGGAGCTGCTGGTGTAATTGATTCTCCCATTTTTTCATAAACAAAATAGAGCAGTGCCAGTTTTTCATCTGTACCCAACCCGTTGATTTTCTGAACCATATTTTGAGTATCGTCTGAGAGAGCGTGAGAATTGGTCGCGGCGGGTGAGTTCATAAATAAAATTCCTTAAAAATGGTTCCAGAATATATAGATATCAACATTTGTAAGTACAAGTCACCATCCCCCAGAGGTAATACGATTTGAGATTTGAGATTTGAGATTTGAGAATGGTGAATCACTGATTGTGTATGGGTTTCGTGGTTGCAGATAGTTGTATTATTCTCGTAAACTGGTGTAATGCTGAGCCAATGTCCGCAGATAAATCATCCTTGAGATAGAAGCCAACGATACATCTGCGGGTAGATGAAAAAGCCAGCAATTTAAGTAATTATTGAGACAGTGGATAGTTAAAAAAAATCGCAAGGAGTCGGCTATGTCTGAAATAAATAAAGAATCAAATAATACTCAAACATTTGACGCTGCTCAAATAACTGAAAGCGTGGAAGCTGGAGAACAAAAGTTGCCGACGGTTGATGTCTCGGCTGACTACGAAGCTTCAAAAGAATTTAGCGTTAGTGATATCGATCGCACGAGTGCAGGCGCCGCAGCAGCAGCCGCTGCAACTGCACCTAAATTTAATATTCCGGCTCCTCAAGAAATCGCAATGCCGGCCGATGCACAGGGCAATCCCGATGATTTTCGGTCGATGGCTAAGGAAGTTAGGCCTGCAGGTACACCGGGCAAGGTTACTGATGATTTGTTGCAAAAAGCCATTGAGAAGGGTACTCCCGGCAGTTAATTTAGCCATGCTGAATTGAGTGCACGATAAGCTGCAATAGTTTAGGGACGTAAAACTTTATGGGTATCGAGTTAAGCGTGACAACTCCACACACTGAACGGAAGACCGTCGAGCGTGTGGGCTTCTTAAGAAATTAAGGAGCGTGTCAATAGTCTCAGTGGGTCGTTACGCTCTTGGTTGCTACGAGTGCTTCGGAATATATAGGGCTTGCTGAATAGAACTAAAAGCTATGACTGCCAAGGGTTTCAAGATTTTTAAACACAAAAAAGTGCAAGGTTATGACGTTTTTCGGCTCAAAATCCTTGGATTTCGGTGTAAAATTGTCGAGTAAATTTGGGAACCAATCTCCGAATCTCCCATTTTTCAAGCTGTTTGGCACCTAGATTCGATTTGTGGGCTTTTTCAGCAAGCCCTATAGAACCCATTTGACATCTTTTGTAAAATCCTTATAGGGCAACCATTCTAGCCTAAATCTAGGATTCTACTGATTCGGCCCAAACCTAGTTGTGGTAATCAGTCTGGAATATAGCAATCCTAAATGATTTTCTAGATATCGAGCGATCCTAAATGATTTTCTCTGTGCAAGTATATTGATGTATTTTGGGGAAATCAAATTTATGTTCCTTAGTAAAAAACTCAAACAAAAATTTGACAATCTTAAAAGACCTACATAAATACCAATACTTTCTTAAAAAGCTTTTAGCTTGTAACCAAATATCTTCAACAGGATTCTGTTGAGGAGCATTGGGAGCAAATAAAATACAAGTAATTGACCAATTTTCAGGTTCTTTGTCACCATTTACTTCTAATAAAAAGTCCCTGAATTCTCCATATTTATGATAACTGGCTCCATCCCAAATCAAGATAATCTTCCGATTTTTATATTTGTGTTGTAAGTATTTTATGAATTTAACTGTTGATTTTCCATCACCAGATGGATGGCTCTGAACATGGAATTCTTTGCTTTGATAATTGAGTGCACCAAAATAAGTTTGTCTATCTTTTTCATTGGTAATTGGGACTTCAATTCTGATTTTTGATTGACCCCAAACATAACCATTTAGATCACCATGAAGTAGATGACATTCATCTAGAAAAAATACTATTATTTCCCCAGATTCTATGCCAGTCTTGTTTCTAAAAAAAATGTCTTTAATTTCTTCCGTCTTTTTTTTTACCAGTTCGACCTCAAATTTAGGATGAGTTTTTTGAGTTTTTTTCCAAGTAATTTTCGCCCGATCGAAAAGTTCATAGTAACTTTGTTTTGATTTATAGATAACACCAAACTCTCTATAGCAATCCTAAATCATTATCTACACTTATTATGATATAATTATATGCAATAATTAATTGTGACGATAAAAAATGAATAACTTACAACGGACACAGAAAAATATGGAAAAAGAAATAGCGGCTTTAGAATATTTTATTAAAAGTGATCGAACTGTAAGAGGACTCTCTCCGAGCAATAGCTGTAAAGATGGCTATTGAAGGTAAGCTCTACCATGAAATTAGCAAAATTTTAGGTGTAAGTAATTTTTTTATTGGTTATTGGAAAAAACAATTTAAGACCAAAGGTGTCGCAGGGATTAAATTAGGAAATAAAGGGTCAAAAGGATATCTAACATCTCTACAAAAAACTGAAGTAATCGAATGGCTAAAAAATCAAGAATATTGGGATTTCGATGAGCTTGTTACTTATTTAGAGAGAGAATTTGGTGTCAGCTATAAATCAAAACAGAGCTATTATGAACTTTTATCTCTGGCGAAGATTACCTGGAAAAAAACTCAAAAAATCAATCCCAAATCTGATCCCGAACTGGTCAAAAAAAAGAGGGAAGAAATTAACAAGTTTTTAGCCAAACACAAGACTGGCATAGAATCTGGAGAAATAATAGTATTTTTTTTAGATAAATCTCATCTACTTCATGGCGATCTCAATGGCTAAGCTTGGGGTCGTTCTGATCTAAGAATTGAAGTGCCAATTACCAATCAAAAAAATAGACAAACTTATTTTGGCGCACTCAACTATCAAACCAAACAATTCCATGTTAAAGGTTATAAGTCTGGGGATGGAAAATCAACAGTTGAATTCAGAAAATACTTACAAAATAAATACAAAGGGCGGGAAATTATTTTGATTTGGGATGGAGCGAGTTATCATACATATGGAGAATTCAGAGATTATTTGTCAGAAGTTAAGGGTCTTCTGGGTTTGCGGTGATAAGAAAGACTAATTAGAAAAACAAGCTAATAGTCGATCTCGAAAATTGTCAAAATTAACAAATCCATAGGCTTGACGTTTAATCAGTTTGAGACGATTGTTGATTCCCTCCATCACACCACTCGTTTTTCGGTTCAAGAAATAGTTACAAATTCCATCGATATGATTGCGAAGCATGGTTAGGGTATCATTGTAAATTGGTTGTGCTTTCTTAATCCATTCAAGCAGTGATTCTTTCCCCTCTTCCACACTATGATGACTTTCAAAAATCTCTCTGAATTCTTCCTTCAATTCATAGGCAAGCTTAAGACGCTTAGATTGACTTAAAACTGTAGCCAATTTAATCCGTTCCTCTTCTTTTAAATCTACACCATTTCTCAGGATAATAAATCTGCTACCTTTTCCTTTAATATTGCTTTGGATTCGGATTTTATTCAATTCCTCATTCACATATTTGATCACATGAAATCGGTCATACACCACCATCGCATTCGGAAAAACTTCTTGGATTACTTTGGGAAAACCACCCCACATATCTACACTCACTTCTAACACCTGAAGAGCGAACCTCAATCGGTTGCTGAATCAGGACTTCCATGATTTGTTTGCTGTTCATGACTGTCGATCACTTCAATCAATTGACTTTGGTCAATATCGGAAACTACAGTCACAAAATCTTGATGCCCTTTTCTCATACTAATTTCATCGATACTCAGACGTTTAACCGCTCCCCATGAGGCTTTTTTACTTGTGAACGCTGATGATTAAAAATTCCTTGAATCTGATCCCAACTTAATTCTTCCTCTCGTTTTACCTGTTCCACTGTTGTCACCTGAACACGGTGATAAATATACTCCTCATATCGTTGAGTATAGCGCCGACCTTCATCAACAAAACACAGTTGCTCTGTGAAATATTTTTGACAATTTTTACAGTAGTATTGGCGACGAGGAATTTCCAATTCGATTAACTGACCTGAAATCGGTAAATCTCGAATCAAGATTGTCCGAATCTGATGGAGTTCATCTGTGGACTTTTGACAGTGAGGACAAGTAGCATAATCCGTCAAAAAACCCACTTTTAAAATTGTTTTTCTATTATTTTTAATACATCTTTCAATTGTAATGTCTGGCAAATTGAGTAATCCGTCAAGATGGAAATCCATGAGCGACGCTCTAGCATAAAGTTCCTATATTATACAGTTTCCACCGCAAACCCAGAAGAGCCGAAGTTAATCGTGACAAAGAAGCTGATGATTGGTCAATCACTTGTATTTTATTTGCTCCCAATGCTCCCGAACAGAATCCCGTTGAAGATATTTGGTTACAATCTAAAAATTTTTTACGAAAGTATTGGTATTTATGTAAGTCTTTTAAAATTATCAAATTTTTGTTTGAGTTTTTCACAAAAGAACATAAATTCGATTTCCCCAAAATCCATCAGTACACCTATACATAGAAAATGATTTAGGATTGCTATAGCTGTTGGATCATTTTTTTTGTGGAGGTTTCTTATTGTGCTTTGATGTCGTCATCCACACGCTCACGGCTCAACGCTTACGGCGTAGGAGGTGAGCGGGCGTGTGGAATCCTTAACTTCAGCAAGCATGAACATCCCACACTAACCTTCGTGAGGCCTTCGTGTGGGGATTCCCGTCTGTCGAGCTAAAAGCGGCAGGCGACTGCCGCTTTTAGGAGCAGAAGACCCGGGCGGTTGAAACCGCTTCTCTAGAAACTTGCACGTGCCTCCGCAGGTTGAAGAGTGAGCGGTTAACATCACATTTGTGGAGATAAAATCCACTCCCAGCGGGTTGGAATTATTGATTTTCTTTAGTCCGCGGAGGCGGACTTCGTTTGTCCAGACGCGGTTTCAACCGCCGTCTGCATCTGTTCACAAATTATGAATTTTGGCGGCAAATCCCGAATACGGATGTGTAGCCGTGCAGAAATGTGCTGCCGCCGACGGGGCCGATTTCGCCGTTGCAGAAAAAGCCGCTCAGCGGGATGTTTTTGAGATATTGGCCGAACAGTCGCGAGTCAAAGTTCGACTGGCCATAAAGCCCTTCACCGCGCCCCAGACAGGAAAACATCAAGGCGCCGGCGCTGGATGTACCGCTGTACTCGGCCGATCGCTGATAGCGATCGAGCAGCATTTCTAGGTCTTCTGCGGAGGTGCGCGCGTCCCGCAGGTGAAATTGGATGCGCTGTCCGGGACGGACTCGATCGCCGATCGCAATTGCCCCCACTTTCGGATCTACTCCCAGCAGATTGCGGATTAAAAAATCTCCCGGCTCTAAGGTCATCTTGAATTCATCGCTGACTAAGCCGACAAATAACGAGTGCTGCGCTAATTCTTGGTCTGCTTGGCTCAAGGTTTGAACTAACTCCCGTAGGGCGTCTAAGGGCGATCGCTCGATGCCCCTACTGCCGATATCATCGGTTTGTTCTTCGAGTTTCAGCAAAATATTGCGCTCTCCTTCCGTCACCCGATAAGGATGCCCAATCGGTCTACAGCCTTGAGCGACGATCGTTTACAAAACTATATTCCCGCTCAAAGCCACTCCCACCGTCCCTTCTCGGTAAAGCTGATAGTCGCAAAACAGCGCCGCACCCCTGCCCGCACCGTCCCCGCCGGCGAGTCCCCCTACCTTCGG
>JBDTEI010000120.1:0-4685 GCA_039922675.1 Microcoleus sp. | reverse complement strand
ATTGTACGCCAACTAGCAGTAAAATATCAATCCCCCAAAAACAAAGACGAACAATGGGCTGTTACCGACGGTTTGGGAAGGCATCCCAACGGCGAACGGTGGGCCGCCGCCGGCTGGATTTACGGCTCCGAAGTGCGATCGATCTATCAAGCCATGTGTGCCATATTTCTCGACAGCCAAACAGCCATGCTTTATGACAGTTACCCCAAAGAAGGAAATTGGGCAAAATATGAAATGGAGTCAGCAGCTAGCGAACTAAAAACCATAGGCTTGAATGTCGAATTAGTGCAGCAACCAGAAGCTAGCCTGCAAAAGTGGCGGAGTTTAGCGTCAAAACCGTGGGCATTTGACTTAATATTGATGAATTCCAAAGGCTATCCAAAATCATTTCAAGTAGGTAACGGCGATGCGGCAGTTGACGACATACCAAAACTGCAAGTTCCCGCAGCAATCCACATGATTCACAGTTGGTCAGCATCAGATCCAGATGATACAAATACCGTTGCCGGCAGGTGGTTGCAAAATGGTGCTTACGCCTATATTGGCAGCGTCAACGAACCTCTTTTATCTGCATTTATCCCACCTAAAATAATGGTCGATCGCCTAAAACGAGGTGCACCATTTTTAATCGCAGCCCGCCAGCTAGAATCCCCTCCCTGGAAAGTCGCTACCATCGGCGATCCGCTAATGTTGATCGCCAAACCCAGACCAAGAATCCCGCCCGCGCAACAACCAATCAAGTGATTTTAGATGTTAGATACTTCGGCTTCGCTCAGTACAAGTTTTAGATTTTAGATTGATGGTTTTAGATTGGTACTTTTAATGCAAGAGACATCTTGCAAAAATCAGAAATATCTGGAATTGCATCTGCGTTCATCCCCGTTAATCCGCCAATATCTGCGGTTTTCCGTGTAAATTTGGAAGCCTTGCCGCGTACTCCTTTCGTGGATTAAAAAATTGAGACATTAGTTCAATCTCCCAGATTCATCAGTGGAATAAATCTAAAATTTTTCAATCGAGTGAGCATACAATAATATAGAATCTGCTGAGTTTCAGAATCGGTCATTTAAGCCCCGCCTCTGTTCCAAACAATCCGCCCTAAAATATACCTTAATTAACATCAGTTCCCCAAAAAAAATAACTATATGCTCGCGCTCGAAAGCACCAGATTCATCATTCATTCCCAATTCTTCAATCTAAAATCTAAAATCCAAAATCTAAAATCGCATAGCTTGTCAATTCCCCTAAAATCACTCAAAATGAAAATAAGAAATAAATTGTAATATTTATATAACTTCTCACAGAAGAATTAACCGCTAAATGACAGCCATCCCTCCTGTGGATCTGCCGCCACCCGGGCCAACCACAGCAACTCCCCAAGCCTCCCGCCTAAGCCCGCTGTTCAACCGCCTGCACCCAAGCCCAGAAACCCTCCTGCTCATCCTCTCCCTAGTGATCGGGGGAGTTACGGGTGCAGGCGTCGTCACCTTTCACTATCTCATCGACTTCATCCACAGCCTGATGCTGGAAGACTTTATGGGCGCGATCGCCTCGAAAGGCCCTTGGACGCTAGCCTGCATTCCCACCCTCGGCGGAGTCATCATCGGGCTGATGCGCTGGCGGTTTCGGGACTTTGGCCCGAATATGTCATCGTTAATTGCCGCCACCCGCGGCCTGCAAGAACTCTCCCCTCTCAAACCCATCACGAAAATGGTGGCCGCCTCAGTATCCCTCGGCACCGGCGCCTCCCTCGGCCCGGAAGCCCCCAGCGTCGAAATCGGCGCCAACTTCGGAATGCTGCTGGCTCAAGTCTTGCAACTCTCCCCAGAACGGCAGCGCTTGCTCCTCGGCGCCGGAGCAGCAGCAGGTTTATCCGCCGGGTTTAACTCTCCCATCGCCGGAGTATTTTTTGCCTTAGAAGTCGTACTCGGTAGCACCTTCGCCACTTCGTCAGTCAGCGTTGTCTTGCTCTCGGCGGTAGTTTCGGCGCTGATCGCTCAAATTTGTTTGGGAGCTCAGCCGGCCTTTGCTTTGCCTGTCTACGATGTCCGCAGCCCCCTAGAACTTCCTCTGTACATGGGATTAGGGCTTTTGGCGAGCGGAGTTTCCGTAGCTTATACAGAAGCAATTCAATTGGCCGATCGCTGTTTTCAAGGAAAAATCCGAGGATTTGGTTGGCTCGGACGATTGCCCCGCCCGCTTCATCCCATCATCGGCGGCGCCATCGTCGGCTTAGTCGCTCTGCAATTACCTCAAGTTTTGGGCGTCGGCTACGAAACAGTCCAAGCCATGCTCCAAGATGTGAAATTTTCCTTGCCTTTGCTGCTGTTGCTGCTTTTCGTCAAACTGGCTGTGACAGCAATCAGCCTCGGCAGCGGTTTAGTTGGCGGTATCTTCGCTCCGGCGATGTTTTTGGGAGCTTCTCTGGGTTCGGCTTATGGCATCTTTTTGGAAATGATCCCGGCATTGAGCGATCGCGTTGCAGGCCCTGCCGCCTACGCGATGGTGGGCATGGCTGCTGTCCTCGCTGGCAGCGCCAGAGCACCGCTGACAGCCATTTTGTTGATGTTTGAATTAACCCGCGATTACCGGATTGTCTTGCCTTTGATGGCCGCAGTCGGATTGAGCGTTTGGTTGGTGGAGTTTGTGAATCGCCGATCGACCACTCACAGCCTTAACCTCCAACAAATGGGCGTAGATGTAGCTGTCAATACGCCGATCCAAGCCAGAGAACAGTTGCAGGATTGGGAAGACGTTCTCGGAGAAAGAATTGTCACAGAGCTGATTTCTTGCGAACTCCCCACCGAAGGCGAACACAGTATCGAGGAGCCAGCATTGGCAACGGCTAATTCACATTTGTCTGAAGATGTCAAGCCTTTGTCAGAAACAAAATAAGCTGTTGAAGTGCGATCGACTGAAGGTGGCTTCCTCACCAAAGTAATAACCAAAGACTTAAATATTGCAACCATGAGATTTATCAACCCAAAAACAGATTACGCCTTCAAAAAAATCTTCGGTTCATCAGAAAGCAAAGACATTCTGATCAGCTTTCTCAACGCCCTAGTTTACGAAGGCAATTCCACCATTGAAGATTTAGAAATCATCAACCCAAATCTGCCCCCAAAAGTTGAAGGATTAAAAGATACTTATCTCGATGTCAAAGCCCAACTGAGCGATGGCACGTTAGTAATTATTGAAATGCAAGTGCTCAACGTGCAGTCTTTCGGGAAGCGGGTTTTTTACAATGCAGCCAAAACTTACGCCTCTCAATTACGAGCCGGAGAAGGCTATCGAATGCTCAAGCCGGTGATTGCTTTGACCATTACTGATTTTGAAATGTTTCCAAATAGCACAAATTTAATTTCAAAGTTTGTATATAAAGAAGTAATAACTAACTTAATCTATCCCGACAATGGTCTGGATTTAGTGTTTGTAGAATTGCCGAAGTTTATCAAAGAAGAGGAGCAACTAGAGACGCTAGCCGATAAATGGATTTATTTCATGAAATATGCCAGAAGTATGACATCGGTGCCAGAAACGATGGATAGCATACCAGAAATCCATAAAGCATTTGATATTGCGAATCAAGCGAGATTAAGCCCGGAAGAAGTAACGAATCTGGAAAAAATAGAACAGTTTATTTATGACCAACAGGGGGCGATTCTTCAAGCTACTCTGGAAGCACGAGAGGAAGGCAAAGAAGAAGGACGAGAAGAAGGACGAGAGGAAGGACAGCGACAAAAGGCGATATCGATCGCCCGACAGCTACTTTCACGCCTAGATGACGAAACCATCAGCCAAACCACAGGGCTGAGCCTTGAGGATGTACGGAATCTGCGATCGACCGATTCATAGTTTAAAGTAGTTGGGCCCGATCGCACATCGCCCGCCGATCGCCCGCACTCAACCCTCGATCAGGACAGACAGTGGCGCTACACTCAACTCTGGGCTAAAATAATCAAATATTATTAACAATAGGCAGAGAGGGGCTTCGGTGGCAGGAAACGAGGCAACTGCAAAAAACAAAAGTCAAAAAATATCAGGGAAAACCCCCTTGGGTTCCAGTCATTACGGCTTGTTAGGGCTGCATCCTTCAGCCTCCGCCATCGAAATTCGGCGATCGTACCGGGAACTTAGCAAACTCTACCATCCCGATACCACCGACTTGCCGCCCGCAGTCGCTACCGCCAAATTTCAGCAGCTCAACAACGCCTACGCCACCCTCAGCAACCCAGAACGTCGCCTCACCTACGACCTAAAAATAGGCTATTCTCGCCTGAACGTGATTCAGTCGCCCCCAGGCTTCAATACTTCGGTTTCGGGTTCGGGCAAAAAAACATCTAACTCGGCTTACCTAGACCCCACGGATCGCCCTCTTTCCCCCGGAGAAATATTCGCTCTGTTTATCATGGGATCTACTTTAGTCGGATGTTTGGTACTGGCGATCGCGATCGGCTTAATTCGCGGCAATTAAACCCTCAAATCCCCAATCCTAAGTCTAAAATCCCAAGTCTAAAATCCCAAATCTCTCAATCTAAAATCTAAAATCTAAAATCCCATGACTCTTCCTTCCGCTGACACTCCTTTATACAGCCATCCACTCCCGGAAATCGAGCAGTGGCTAACCAGTCGCGGCTGCCAGCAAGACCGGCAAGAACTCCACTGCTGGCAGATCGATCGACCTA
>JBDTEI010000119.1:0-4666 GCA_039922675.1 Microcoleus sp. | reverse complement strand
GAACACTGACTGCCTATTTGTTCAATTAAGATTTCTTCAATGCGGACGCCGCGCTTGATTTCGACATTCTGAAGATAGTCGATCGGGTCGTCTAGATTAAAGACTGTGCCGTCGAATAGTTCGATCGTCCGGCGAGCTCTGGAGATATCCGGTAAACCCAACTCGCGCACTGCTTGACCGAAGACATCGGGCCGCAAAACTCGATCGACCACTTCCACCCAGTTTTTCGGGAACGGAATCAGTCCCCAACGAGCCATCTGCGCCATTACCCACACCATTTCTAGGCGGTCTGGACAATTGCTTTGATCGACATAGAATTGGTTGAAATTGTAAAGAATTTCGGGCTGTGCCTCCGTACCGGAGTTGTACGGGTCGAGGAACCCCGGACGGATGTCTTTCGGGTCGGCACCGATGTATTCTTCTTGGCAAATCAATTCTAGGATTTCTTCGCGGTTGCGGCGGTCGTCGCAGTATTCGCAGGCTTCCAAAAGCGCTTTGACGAGGGCGAGGTGGGTTTGAGGATATTTCTGAGCCCAATCTTCGGTAACGCCGAGAACTTTTTCGATGTGTCCGGGCAGAATATCGAGGGAACGGGCCATGACAAAACCGGTACCGTCATTGACTGCTTTGGAGTTCCAGGGATCGCCCGCGCAGTAGCCGTCAATGTTACCTGCTTTTAAATTCGATACCATCTGCGGGGGCGGAATCATGGTCAAGGCCACATCTATGTCGGGGTCAATACCGCCGGAGGCCAGCCAGTAGCGGAACAGCAGATTGTGCATGGAGGCGGAGTGTACCATGCCCAAGGTATGTACCGTGTCGGGGGTGTTGGCAATCGCAGCTTTGAAATCCTTTAATGTCCTAATGCCTTTGTCGTAGAGGTGTTTCCCGAAAATAATCGAGTTACCGTTGCGAGACAGGGTTAAGGCGCTATTGATGGGAACGGGGGCTTCGCCGTCCAGACCCAACAGCATGGCGATCGGCATTCCTGCGACCATTTGCGCTGCATCCAGCCGTCCTTGGGCGATACCTTTGGCAATTTCTTTCCAACTAGGTTCGCGGCTGAGGGTGACTTCTTCTAAGCCGTGGGCTTTAAAGAATCCTTTTTCTTTGGCTACGACTAAGGGCGCGCAGTCGGTGAGGGGAATAAAGCCGATGTCGAGGTTGACTTTTTCCAGGCCGTTGCGGGC
The DNA here is from genome assembly GCA_039922675.1 of Microcoleus sp. Lineage (GTDB taxonomy): Bacteria > Cyanobacteriota > Cyanobacteriia > Cyanobacteriales > Microcoleaceae > Microcoleus. Next base: position 3,476 of record JBDTEI010000119.1, on the reverse strand, counting down.
GATCACCACGGCTGGGGTTTGTTGTTTGACCCGGCGCTGTTTCACCCGTTTTTGCTGGTTGAGGAAGTAAACCATTTCGTTACGCAGCGCGTAGTAACTCGGATGGTTGACCACTTCCATGCGCTTGCGGGGGCGAGGGATATTCACTTCGAGAATTTGTCCGATTTGCGCTTCCGGGCCGTTGGTCAGCATGACAATGCGATCGCTCAGTAACAAAGCTTCATCAACGTCGTGAGTTACCATCACGCTAGTGACTTTGCTTTCTTCGCAAATGTTCATCAATTGGTCTTGCAAACCGCCACGAGTTAAAGCATCAAGGGCGCCGAAGGGTTCGTCTAGCAGCAGCAATTTTGGGCGGATTGCTAGGGCGCGGGCGATCGCAACTCTTTGTTTCATCCCCCCAGAAATTTCGCCCGGGCGTTTGTTGGCTGCTGCCCCAAGTCCCACCAATTTAATATGGTATTCGATTACCAACTCGCGGTCTTCTTGAGAGTTACCGCTATAAATTTCATCGACTGCTAGAGCAATATTTTCGCGGACTGTCAGCCAAGGTAGCAGCGAGTAATTTTGAAACACCACCATTCTATCCGGGCCTGGATCGCGGACTTCGCGCCCTTCTAAAGTAATCCCGCCCTGACTTGCTGTATCGAGTCCGGCGATGATATTTAGCAGTGTAGATTTGCCACAGCCGGAGTGTCCGATTAAGGTGATGAATTCTCCCTTTTTAATTTTAAGTTCGATATTTTTAAGGGCGATGTATTGCTCGCCATTTGGCAAGTTAAATACGCGGTCTACGTGATCTACTTCAATTAGTATTGACATGGCTATTTTAGGTTAGTTTGTACTTTAGTAGATGCTGAATTATTTTTTTTGTTATTTGTTACTGGTTATTCGTTATTTGTTGGCTCTAGCAACCATTCATAAATAATAAATAACAAATAACAAAATTATTCTTTTTTTGTCATTTGTTACTGGTTATTTGTTATTTTCTGGCTCTAGCAACCACTCATAAATAACGAATAACAAATAACAAATAACAAAATCCTATTTTTGTTCTTCGGGAACAACTTTGGAAGCGATGAAACCAACGAGTCTGTCTAAAATCAAACCGACAATTCCTACAGAAAGCACTGCCAGAATCACGTGGCTGAGTCGAGAACTGTTGTAAGCGTCCCAGATGAAGAAGCCGATGCCAACACCGCCGACTAACATTTCCGCAGCTATGATCGCCAGCCAAGACAAACCGATACCAATTCTCAAGCCTGTGAAGATGTAAGGAACAGAAGACGGTAGCAGGATTTTCCAGAAGTATTTTTGGTTGGGGAGGCGCAAGACGCGGGCGACGTTTCTGTAGTCTTGGGGTATTTGTTGAACGCCGACTGTGGTGTTAATCAGAATGGGCCAAATTGCTGTAATCAAGATTACGAAAAGCGCCGAAACTTCGTTAGCTTTCATCCCCAGACCTTCAAAGGGATTGAACTGTTGAAATACGGCCAGGGCAATGGGCAACCAAGCTAGGGGCGGAATAGTTCTAAATACTTGAAACAGCGGGTCTAAAGCATCGAACATTAAAGAGTTTGTGCCGATCAATATTCCTAAACTAATCCCAAGAATTGCTGATAGAGTAAAACCGATCGCCACCCGCTGCAAGCTGGCCGCCAGTTGCCAAAATAAGCCTTTGTCGATACCGCCGTTGTCGAAGAAGGGATCGATAATTAACTTCCAGCTTTCTTGGACGACATGAATCGGACCGGGAAAGGCGGATCTATCTTTGAGAGGTTGAATCGAGACAGCAATCTCGCGTTCTTTTGGGGACAAGGTGTTGGGTAGATAATTGTGGCAGAGGACTTGCCAGATTACGAGCAGAACTGCGAGCGCCACTAGCGGGCGGATGATTTTTCTGCGGTTTTTTTGAACCTGATTCAGAACGAAACTTACTGGATTTTTGCTTTTAGAAACAGCGAGGTTTGTTGCCATTTTTCTTTTTGCAGTATTGTGAATAATCGATTATTTGTAGATGCTTTGAAGGGATCACCGTGTTTGGGGTGGGTTGAGTTAGGAAACTCAACTGTCAACTGTTAACTGTTAACTGTTAATTGTTAACTGTCAACTATTAACTAATTATGCTTTTTTGATTGCCAGACTCTTCAGATATTCTTCTGGTTTTTCTGGGTCAAACTTTATGCCATCAAAGAAAGTTTCGACACCGCGAGAAGTGGTAGTGGGAATTTGGGCGGCCGGAACGCCAATTGCTGTCGCTGCTGCTTTCCAAATATCCTCGCGGTTAACTTTATCGACGGTGGCTTTGATGTCGGTATTAGCCGGGATATAACCCCAGCGAATATTTTCAGTGATGAACCAAGTATCGTGGCTCTTGTAGGGATAGGAAGCATTGTCAGCCCAGAATTTCATCGCCACAGGACTAGCAGCTTCAACGCGGCCAGTACCGTAATCAATTTGACCTTTAGAGCGAGCGACAATATCGGCTACTGGAACTTTCAACCATCTATCTTTACCGATGATTTCACACATTTCTTGTTTGTTTTCTGGCTTGTCGCACCACTGCTGGGATTCCAGTACAGCCATTGTAATTGCCTTAGCAGCTTTGGGATTTTTGGCTACCCAATCTGCTCTTAAAGTTAAAGCTTTTTCTGGGTGGTCTTTCCAAAGTTCTCCAGTGATTAAGGCGCTGTATCCTACCTTTTGAGTAATTAGCTGAGCGTTCCAAGGTTCGCCTACGCAAAAGGCTTCCATGCTGCCGGATTTCATGTTAGCTACCATCTGGGGCGGCGGTACGGGAATCACCGAAACATCTGTATCTGGGTTGATGCCGCCGGCTGCTAGCCAATACCGTATCCACAAATCGTGGGTGCCTCCGGGAAATGTCATAGCAATCGGAACTTTCTGATTGGCGAGGGCTGCTTTAAAAGGTTTGCTGTCTGTACCTATTTTTAAGTTTAGGTATTTTTGGCTGAGGGAAATACCTTGACCGTTAGTATTTAACCGCGCCAGAATGTTCATCGGCACTGGCTGATTGCCTTTGGTAATTGTGCCTAATGTCATCTGGTGAGCCATCGGGGATAGGAGGTGCGCGCCGTCAATGCCGCCTTTGTCGGAACCGAGTTCTAAGTTGTCGCGAGTAACTGGCCAAGATGCTTGTTTGGTGATTTGCACGTCTTTCATGCCGTGTTTGGCAAAGTAGCCTTTTTCTAGGGCGATGATTAAGGGTGCTGCGTCGGTGAGGGCGATGAATCCGAGTAAGGCTTTGGTAACTTCGGGGGCGTCGGCGGGGTTGATGTTGACTGCTGGGGCGGCGCTGGGTGTGGCGCCGCTGGGTGTGGCGCTAGAAGTCGTGGAACCGGAACTGCAACCGTGGACGAGAAGGGTGCCGGCGGCTGTGGCTCCGGCGGTGATGATGAATTTTCTTCTAGAAAGGTTGCTCATTTGTCTTGAATTATGGTTGTTGTACTTTGAGA
>JBDTEI010000118.1:0-10909 GCA_039922675.1 Microcoleus sp. | reverse complement strand
AATTACGTGCTCTTCTTCAGTCCGCGGAGGCGGACATCGTTTGTATAGGCGCGAATTCCATTCGCCGTCTGCATTTCGGACATCGTTTTTATAGACGCGGTTTCAACCGCCGTTTGAGTTCGGACATCGTTTATATAGGCGTGGTTGAAACCGCCTTCTGCATCTACTTTTACCTAACAGCAGGACTAATTACCGTAACGCGGCGACTGTCTACCAACATCGGCCAAAAACCTCGATCGCTCAATGCTTTTACCGCCGCAGTAGCAGCGTTTTGATCCGTTGTATAAGCAACGAATAAAAAGGGACGTTGGCCGTAGGAAGCTAAGCCTACTTGCGTACCTAATGCTTGCTTGACTTGAGCGGCCAATTCCGGTTGGTTGAAGTAATCTACTAACACTGCATAACCGGGGCCGAGGGCTTGGGGATTGAACGCAACATTGCCAGTTTGAGGATTGGCGATTGGTTCTGAACCGGGTGCTGGCTGGGGGTTGTAGACTGGCAGATTTTGGGGAAGTGCTACTGCGGGCGATCGAACTACGTAAGCTTGTAATCCGACAACATCCTTGATGTATTTAACCCAATCGCTGGCGATTTGCGAGTTGCGAAACCCGCCAACTCGCGTCACCGTGTCATTGATGTACCGACAAACTGTGTTATCAGTATTTCCGGGAAAAGAGCGTTTTGCTCTTTCTTGCTGTTCGGGTGTTTTGGTAACAATTAACAGTAGATATTCGTCGGACTTCGGCGGTTCGCAGCTCGGCTGAGCCTTAACAGGACTCGCTAAAATTGTCAATGTCAAAATTGCGAGTGATATAGCAGAAAATAGGGGAATAGAGACAATAAAATTGTACAATTTTCCCCTGAATTTTTCTAGCTTCACTGTGGATTTTTTTGCTAGTTGATTCATGCTGTCTGTAGGGATGCGAGGGCATCGGGAATAGTTGCTGATGGTGCTTGAAATTCACCTGTCAGTACATATTCCAGTCGGAGTTTCAACCAGGTGATGAAGACAGAATCAGTGGAAATAATAGCTGCTGCTGGTTGAGGGCATTTTCCTTTAATTGCTGCCATTGCCGGTGCTTCCAGGAAGGCTGGTTGTTTAACTAACCAGAAGTCTATTTTTTTTTCTTGTTCGTGGTAGTTGCGAGTTCTTTCTTTAAACACTTCATCAAGGGCTTCTTCTTCTAGCAAAAAGCGTTGGCTGGCTAAAACGTAGTAGTAGGTTTGCATTTTTGTTAGTTGTTAGGGGTTGGTGGTTAATGTCGCCTGTATTGACGATTTTTGCAGGTCAAGGACGGGTTTGCCGAGTTGTGGCAGTTCGAGAACCTTAGACTATTGTGCCGTTTACTTTACCTTATTTGTTGTCATTTTGGGTAGGTGCAGCGCAAGTTATGTCTGAAAAATGATTGGTTTGAGGGGAGTTGGGGGAGTTGAGGGATTATTTTTCTGGCGGTTGATTTTTGTGGAAAATGTAGGTGAGAATAGGAAGTTAGATGCAGTTGCACGTTGAATAATTGCCAGTTATTAAGGCAATCTGGGGCTGTCATACCGGATTGGGAGTGGTTTGGATATGGAAAGTATTGCGATCGGTATTGCTTGGTGTGTCGCTTGGGGCGATCGACGGAAAGCTGAATTTGCGATCGGCTATCACTCGCGCTACCGATGATCTCCCCTTCCGTCAAGGGCGATCGCCCCTTATGCTCAACTTGTGGTATTTTGTTATTTATACAAATTCCAAGTGTTTTGACTTTCTAGAAGCATTTCTTGTCGCAAATCCCAAGGTAATAAAACTTCAACTTTTGAACCCAAGGCTCGCAACCATCTGAGAACATAGTAGTCTGTAATTCGGTACTTGACTTGGTAGTAAATATCGGTGCTAGGAGGAGGCTTAATTAGACCTCTTGCAAAAATCTTCGAGTCATAGAGCAACCGCAGATATCGGGCAGATGCAACACCGATTGACGCAGATGGTTTTAGGGTATTTTCGGATTTTTGCAAGAGGTCTATTATATCTAAAAGAATCTGTATTTTGAGAGTACCAAATTTCCTGCAATTCGCTCTGAAATTGATCGATACCATCCTGCATCGGAGTAGATTCTGGCACGAGATAATCAACATACAAAAAAACGCGGTGATTGTCTTCATCAACTACCTTTTCTCAAAAATGGTCGGCTAATAGTGGCAAACTCGGATCTAGAAAACTTAACATCCCCAAAGTAGCAGCGAGATCAGCCTGTGCTTGCGGAGTCAAATTGTTGTCAGTATTGGCATTTTCTGTGTGACTGTAAATTGGTGGCCATAAACCGGGTTTTTATTCAAAATACTCGCCAAAAATGCTCAATCTAGGAGAAAAACCCGGTTTCTTGAGTTTTGTGTGTCAGTTATAGAATGCGTCAGCTTAAATCGCCCTTCGTCAAAATTGACCCACTTCTAACGCACCCTACCAAAAACTACGATCGCAACAGCCGACGCATTTCCAGCTTATAATCGGCATTATTCAAACCTTCACCGCTAGCCAAATCCGGATCGATCGCCTGGGAAATAGCAGCAATCCGATCGCTAGTAGCCGGGTGAGTGCTCAAAATACTCGGAGGAGAAGGTTGATTGAGCAACTTTTTCATAAAATCAACCATCGCAGATTGAGCGTAGCCGGCTCGCCCCATAGTTTGCAAACCCAACTGATCCGCCTCATACTCAGCTTGACGGCTGTGCGGGCGGCGCAAAGCCAACTCCACCCCAATCTGCACCGCCTGAGAACCATCGAGCCCAGCCGCTGAAGCTAAACCAGAGGCGATCGCCATTTGACGCATTTGATTAATCGAGTGGCGAGCACTAATATGCCCGATTTCATGGGCGATTACACTAGCTAATTCGGCCTCATTATCCGCCGCCGCCATCAAACCCTTATTCACATAAACAAAACCGCCCATAGTCGCAAAAGCATTAATATTGTCGTCGTCAATGACTTGAAAAGTATAAGGAATATTCGGGCGAGTGCTTTGTTCTGCCAGCCGCTGACCGATGCGGTTGACATATACTGTAGTAGCGCGATCGCCGTAAATTTTTACTTCCCCGCGCGTCAACTGCTGGTTGATTTGTTTACCAATAGTCACCTCCTGGCGATCGGACAAATTCGACAATTGAATAACTTGAATCCCCCGCAAAATCAGTTCCGGCAAAGAAAATGCTTGAGTCGGTTCTGGGGAAATCACGCAGATACCCGCAGCCACAATTACCGACAGCAACAGATAAATCCCCCGGCCACAACTACGCCGACAAGTCAACCAAAAACCTTTTAACATGATTGATAGGTGCCAGAAGTTAGATAAACTTTTAGGAAAAACGGGAAAACTCAGTAAATAGGCAGACGAAATTTAAGGCTGCTTAGTTGCTATTTTAACTTGTTCCCAATTTTTGACCGCGCCGCGAGTTCCCGCGCGATCGACATCCGCTAACCAACCGCCGCCAACTACCTCCCGCCTTTTGCCTTAAGTACCCAAGTCCTTCGGATTTAGGGCGATGGTTGTGGTAATATCTTTTGGCTTGTACAGATACTCCTGTCGCTGTCCGTTTATAGGCGATTTATGAAAATTTTAGATTCTCAAGGCCGACTGTTCGGCAAACTCAGCATTCTAGATGTAGGTGCCGCGATGATTGTGCTGCTAGTTGCAGTCGGCATCTTCTTCTTTCCGGGCACTTCCGGCGGTTCCGTCGCCCAAGTCGGCGCTAGTGTCAAACCTGTAGAGATCGATGCAATTGCGATCGGACTCAAAGGCACCAACGTTCAATCATTATTCAAAGCAGGCGATAAAATCAATGTGATTATCCGCAATCAACCCTCGGGTCAGATTACGATCAAATCCGTCAAAACCCTAACCAGAACCCTCGCAGTTCCCCAGCCCAACGGCACTCTCAAAGCTCTCCCCGATCCCCGAGAAGAAGAAGCTTTCAGCAGAAACATGATGTTTACGCTAGAAGGAAAAGGTCAACTGACTGAAAATGGCCCGGTTTTAGGGAATACGAAAGTCAAAATTGGCACTACGCTAGAGCTTGAAGGCAAAAAATACATTTTCAACGCCAGCGTCATCGACGTGCGAGTCAAAGAATAGTGAGAGTATCTCAATGAATGTAAAAAGTATTTTTTCGTAGTGCGAGTTCTTCTTAAGCTCGCACGGGCTTATATATGAACGCGAGATCTTCTTAAGCTCGCACTAATACAACAGCATTCATTGAGATGCTCCCGATCGACGCACCAAGCAAGCAGATGCCTATCCAGATATGAGAGCGCCTGAATCCAGGATACGTGGTAATTGCTCACCCCGTACCTGACGAAAATTAGATATCTTGCGATATTGAACAAAATTCCTCAGCACTGAGTCTAATAATTTAGGTAAATCAATCAACATTGGGAGACACAAATGTTACAAGCAATCCCCCTCTGGATGGGCATCCTCACCGCCACCATCGCACAGCCGAATTTCGCCATGAATAGCGCAAATTATTCTCCCAGTCCTATACTCGAAAGATCGTCTGGCGAGCTTCATGCCCTAGTTATCTTGGACATCGGTATCGGTAGTTCTCCATCATGGCACGAACGTGACGAACGTTGGGAACGCGAACGTTGGGAACGCGAACGTTTAGAACGCCAACGTTTAGAACGCCAACGTTGGGAACGCGAGCATCGCGGACGTTGGGAACCCGAGCATCACGAACGTTGGGAACGCGATCGTTGGTAACGTTAAGAAAATGCTGGGGTTGCGACAGGAACGAGATCCTCGTTAGACAAGGCGCCAGCTTCGCAAGCTGGATGAGAAATTAGACAAACTTGCTAACATCCTGCGGCAGATTGCTACCGCCAAAACAACATATAGCACTTCTTAATTTTCGTGAGGTACACAGGTGAGCTTTTTTTCAATTACCAATTACTAATTATCAAACGTACCTCATGTTACACCAGAAGTGCTATAGTTGAAGTCGATACTTTTTGCAACTAATTCACAAGAACATAGTACATTACCTGCATCTGTTAAATTCCGTACATTGCTCGTTGCCGAACTTCTTCACCCTTCAGAAAGCAACCTTAAATACTGCCGAATTAAACCAATAGTCACAGCGGGAACTTCCAACTGCGGAGTCAAACCCACATTTTCCAGAGATTGAAAAACCTTGATTGCTTCCGGGTTGAGATTAGCCAACCGCTGGCCAATCTCCGGGCTAGTAAACTGAGATTTTTCACCCCAAATAATCGCAGTCGGCGTTGTTAGCTGAGTGATATACAGCGACAAATCAAAACACAAATCTCCCCGCACAAAAGACAGGGCGGCATATTCTGCATTTGGTTCCAATGCAGATTGGAGGTAAGCATCGACAATTTCTTGGTAAACGCGACGGGAATCGGCAAATTGGCGCTCTTCTAGGAAGCTGCGGATGCCGCCCTCTGTGGCGATGCCGGTACTGTAGAGCAAGCGGTCTAAAATCGGCGTGTTTACTAGCTTAGCGAAGAAACTGCTGCCGTAATCTTGTCCGAAGTCCGACAAACCGCTGGGAATCGTCAAAATAAGCGATTTGAACAGATCCGGGCGGACGATCGCAGCTCGAATCGCGATCGCCCCCATCAGCGAAGAAGCTATCACATCCGTGGGACTTCCGCAAGTTTTTTCTATGAATTCGATCAAACTTGTGATATAATCTTCGACCTGATAATTTCTGGACGGATGTTCCGATCGCCCCCAACCGATTAAATCTGGTGCCAAAATTCGATATTCGGTCGCAAAAGCCGGATAAACTTTCGACCATTCGTAGGCGCTCGACCCGCCCCCAAAACCGTGAACAAATACCAAATTAGGTTGATTTTCCGGGATTGAGTTGGGCAATCCGATCCAAGGCATTTTTTCAGCAGTGTAGTATACCATTCTGCCGAGAGAAGTAACAATCGATCGTTGACCGAAGCCGAGGGGAACAAGCATAAATAAACCTCAATCGCTGTTAGACTTGTAGATTTTCCTACGCCGCCTTGTCTTTGTTTAAAAAAATTGCAAAGCTGGCGTCGCTTTTGTAAAGATTCAGTATTGATTTAAATCTATTTTAGTACAAGTGAAGTCTGAAACTACACACAGCAACTAAGTTTTGCGATTTTGGGAGTTCGGCTGTCCAGTTATCCTCACCCTTGCAAACTACCTCCGATCGGAGATAATAGCAAAATGATGGGTAAGACCCCTCAACAGAATCGAGTCTGTTCGCTGACCCCGAAAGCAGGCGCTCGGAAAGCAGGAGTATTAGATCTCACTCTTAGACAGACGGCAGGTTTGCAGCCGTGAGCCAATCACGAATAATTAATTACGATATTTTGCGGAGCAGTGGCTTTTAACGTCGAAGGTTTTTGTTGGAGGGCGGGCGATCGGTTTTCTATGCCTAAATTGCAGGTTTGGCAATTTCCCTAGCCTCGCCGTTATAAATTGCCAAACACAAGAAACAACTAATATCAGGGAGAACTACCAAAATGCAATTGCTTAGGAAACGGGATCGCGAGGGTTTTATGGTTGACGCACAAAGTCTTCTATCTGATGGGTTTGCAGAATTTGATACGGCCTATCGAAGCATGGATTTAAACGGCAAAAAGTCTTTAGTCGCCACTCCCGAACGATCGGGCGCAGCGTTAGATGTGCGATCGCGCGTCAGCGTACCCGCGATTGTCCGCCTAGCATTAGAAGACTTGAAATGCTTTGAAGTAGTAGAACACCAGTTTGCACATTGGGGCGTGACTTTTAACAATGCCGTCGCGATCCAACCTTCAAACCCAGCATTTATCACGGATTCAGGGGCAACAGTGTTAATGGGAGCCCCAAAAAGCGGACTGATAGAAGTAAGTTTCAAGTATCCAGTTCGCAGCGTCTCAGGACTTGTCACCAGTTCGCGGCGAACTGTTTTATCTGCTTGCGACATCGACGGTAACTTGATAGTTCAGGATGAAATGCCGGCGCCGAATCTGGCAGGATCTAATTCTCCGATCGCCCCTAGCGCGCCCCTGCGTGTCAAAGCCCCGAATATTCATCGCATTACTTTTTATGCTTTTGACGGTCAGCTAATAGTCGATGACTTTACTTTTGGGTTCTAAAGCAATGCCATAAGTATCGTCCCAAGTCTGCAAACCTTCCAGAAGGGCATTGCGGACTAAAGCTTCTGGTTCCCGACTCAGCATCAGGCGAAAGCACTCAGCAGCGCGGGAACGGGCGATCCTCTGCGTTGATGAGCCTCCCGTAGGGGCGGGCTTTCCTTCGGATCGCTTCCCTAACGCTAACGAACTTTTGACAGAACTCACACGGTCAAACCCACGATCATTGACCAAATCGGTCATTTGGCGCACTGCAATCAAACGCTTCACGGGGTCAGCATCGGTCAAATCTGCCAGGATGCGATCGAGTGTCGCTTCATCTTTTGAGGCCCCCAGACTCAGTGCTTGCCGCAGCAACAGCCCTGCAATCGCGATCGTCCCAAAATTCTGCAAAATCAGGCTCAAAGCCATCCACGGGCTCTCCGAGTCCGCCCAAATCGCCAAACTCAAGTAAGCGCCCAAGGTAGCAATCCCGCCGGCGCCCACCGCTAAAACAAACCGACGGTTCGGGCCCTCCCAAAATTGCTCGGCTTTCGATCGCAGCAATTGCCAGTCCCCCAACTGCCCTCGGTAAACCAGCATCATCGCTGCGATCCCCAGGCCTGTCGAAAACAATAACTGACTGTTCCACCACCCCCAAACTGCTGCCAGGGTGAGAGCCGCCAGCCCACCTTTCGATCGACTCAAACGCGCTAGCACCCACTTGAGAAAGGCAGTAGAAATCAGAGGCGATCTCGATCGATCGGTCTTGCCATCAACCCTCCGGCGCCTTTGTTCGGGAGTCCTTGGGGTTTCCTGGGGGCGATCGTCCCGACTAAATTCTCTCAAGACTCCGGCATCAGTCATTTCTAAGGAGCTCTCGCTCAAGGGAAGCTGACCGAGTTCCCAAGTGCGATCGGACTCTTTCACTACCGTTTGATTCAGCTTGGTTGTAGTTTTTTTAAATTGATTCATAGTTATTTTTTTTCACAAATAACTTTAAGTTATTCAGGCGTTTTTTGCACTAATTTAGATTCTTGTCAACAAGAGTCTTATACTCTATGATACCGGAAATTCAAACTCATGGTGACTACCACAAATGCGTCAAATTCCGAGAAATAATTACCCCAAATAGAGTGATTGAAGATATTAGACCTCTTGCAAAAATCCGAAAATACCCTGAAACCATCTGCGTCAATCGGTGTTTGTCTGCCCGATATCTGCGGTTGCTCTATGACTCGAAGATTTTTGCAAGAGGTCTAGTTTAGAAAAGCACGACAGGTAGCGCGCAAATTTTTACTGACTCACTTTTGAGATAAAAGGCGATCCGAGTTGGGTTCAGGTAAAACACATAAAAATTGAAAATTTCATAAATTTCGGGTATTTGGAGTGCTGGAATTCGTCCGCCGAGAACTGCGCGACGAAAATTTAGCCTTTTGCCAAGAGTCCGGGAGAGCGCGGCCCCCCGGTGTCATACCATTTTCGATTTTAGATTAAAGAATTGAAAAATTGGGAATAACTAACTGCGATCGAGGTTGGGATCGCGGGCCGACAGTTGAGGAATGCTCCTGCGATTAATCAAATAATACTGTTTGGACGCTGTGACCGACACCTGATACTATGCGTTCAGATCGCTATCAAACTGTGCAACTAGCCTCATTTGCTAAGATTTTTGAACAAAATGTCGATCGCCGTCCCAAACTAGAACAAGAGTTGAGTTGGGCTTGATCGTTGCCAACAAACAGATGCGTTGCCATCAGCTATAATTTTTTCAGGTACGGCATTAAGTTGGCACGACCGAATCGCATCTCTCGGTACGACCTTGATTAAGTACGACCGCACAGGATTTCCTTTGTGGGAGCGATCGGGCAAAAGTTCCAGTCACTCGGCAGCAGACGGCAATAGTTCCAAGGATGGCGGCATCGCCCGCTGGATAATCCTCTGGAAATAAATTTTCCTTTAGATGGGGCTGGTTAAATTAATGGGAGTTCAGTTAATTAAACTGGGCGATCGTTAACAGCAGTCCCTCAGGCTCGTCGGCGCAGGGATTCGATGGCCCGAGCATCTCAAGTCCGGTAGAATTAACCGTAATTATTGTAGGGCCCCGCAGTCACGCCCGATCGGCAAGATCGACCAAATATCGCCATCAACCCGCCCAGGCACATGGATATTATGGTCGATCTACCGAACTAGATAGCAGGAAAGCCATCCCGAAAGTTCAAACCCGTAAACCAGCAGCGCCAACAACCGACGGCGCTGGCGTGTTCTGGAAGTGCAGAGGCCCGAAAACAGCGACTGCAAGATTAGAATCAGGTAGAACTGCTGCCCCAAAGTGTGTCTGCGAAGGTTACGCTAGTGAAGAGAGAAAAAGAATAGTTACGATCGAGACTTCATCAGTCTACCTTGTAATTTCTTGCTCAGTTATCAAGCCCAACAGTTTTGCATTTTCTGGCAAGCGAGACTCTTGGCACTTCCAACAAGTGGGGAACTCGACCGTCAAAAAGCTTGGGTTTGATGGTAAAGCCCTTACTAATATGTAAACACCTTACCGATGGCTCGCCGGAACAATCTTGCAGGAAAACCCATGTCTAGTATGCAAAACCAATTTACGGTTCACTTCTGGGGCGTTAGAGGTAGCATAGCCTCTCCCGGAGCTGAAACAGTACGTTACGGGGGCAACACGCCCTGTATAGAAATGCGAGTGGGTGACAGCCGCCTAATTTTCGATGGCGGTACTGGATTGCGGGTTTTGGGACAAACTCTCCTGTCGCAGATGCCCGTAGAAGCTCATATGTTTTTTACTCACACTCACTGGGATCACATTCAAGGATTCCCATTTTTTGTCCCAGCTTTTATTAAGGGCAATTGTTTTCACATCTATGGGGCTGTTGCTCCTACTCCTAATCAGGCTACTATCCAGCAGCGGCTAAACGACCAGATGCTGCACCCTAATTTTCCGGTGCCCCTGCAAATTATGGGGGCCGACCTAAAATTTAACGATATAGAAGTGGGCGAACCCATGGAAATCGGAGATATTAAGGTGGAAACTGCTTTGTTGAACCATCCCGGGGAAGCTATAGGCTACCGCGTCAACTGGCGGGGGTATTCGGCGGCTTACGTGACTGATACCGAACATTTTCCCGATCGTTTGGACGAAAATGTGCTGTATTTGGCTCGCGATGCTGAGGTGCTGATCTACGATGCGACTTATACGGATGAGGAGTATTATTCGGAAAAGTCTAGCAGGGTTGGCTGGGGACATTCAACTTGGCAGGAAGCGGTGAAGGTGGCAAAGGCTGCTAATGTCAAAAAGTTGGTGATTTTTCACCACGATCCGCTGCACAATGACGAGTTTTTAGACAAGGTAGGAGAGGAAGTGGCTCAAAGGTTCCCGAACAGTTTGATGGCGCGGGAAGGTTTGTCGTTACAGTTGCTGCCTCCTCATAAGGATTTGTCTGAAGCGTCGGTGCAAGCCCCTAAAGTTCCTGTGTGAGGGATTTGAGATTGCCAGAGGGTTCGGAAATCTTGAGGTCTGAAATCTAAAATTTAAGTTAGGGCTGACCTCATTCAAAGACGGATACAAGCCCCGGGTTAAGTCGTGGAGAACAAAAAAGTTTAGATCGAAGTTTGATCTCCCAGATCGATCTGTGGAGTCAATTCTTTTATATTTAATCTAAAATCTAAAATCGAGTGGCGATCGCAATCCGGCTAAGTATGGCAAAATCTAAAGCGTGTGGGTAACTTCTTCTTGTATCGCTGCTCTGACTCCAACTTCTGTTGCCTTGGGAAACTTTGACGGTTTGCACCTAGGGCACCAAC
>JBDTEI010000117.1:0-4924 GCA_039922675.1 Microcoleus sp. | reverse complement strand
TGGGAGTTATTTTAGCTTCGACTTGAGCCGGATCAATATTCATTGTCACCGGATCTACATCCGCCAGTACCGGTGTTGCTCCGGCGTGAATAATCGCATTAACTGTCGCGCAAAAAGTCATCGGAGTAGTAATGACTTCATCCCCTGGTTGCAAGCCAGCAGCGAGGACGCTCAAGTGCAGTCCCGCCGTACAGGAATTGACTGCAACCGCGTACTGGGAACCCTTGTAAGCATTTAATTCGTCTTGAAAATGCCTGACTTTCGGGCCCGTACCCAACCAACCTGTTTTCATGGTTGCCACCACTTCTTGAATTTCAGCATCTTCGATCGCCGGAGCGCCGAAAACCAAGAAACGGTCTTTTGGACGAATAGGATTGTTTTTCATTTTGCTAGTCTTACTGAGTAAATAGAGTTGATTGAGTGAAAGTGTACTACCCTGACAAGTACGATTTTATTTGGATGTGAGGTGCTGTTAATTAATCCAGTCTCTCACCCTTTCCGTTTTTAACTTTTTTTAGTCAAAAGTTTTGGGAAATGCGTTGCGTAATGGTATCTGTTATAGAACGAGCTTACTAATGACTGGTCGTTTTTCTGCAAGCGCCTGACTCTGACAGCATTTCCCTATCTTAAGATACATAATCTGTAATGTCCAGCCGATCGTATTTCTGTTTGTGGCGAATACAGAAGCTCTTGCCCAAATTTTTTCTCAAAAAAAATAACCACAATATGGTTACTCCCCATAAACTTTTTATAAACTGTAGCTCATCTATAGAGATCCGATCTGAGTGTCAAGATATAACGACCCCTTGTATTGCTAGACTCTTTGTATAGCAAAGAATTCAAGTTTTGTATGCCTAGAAAATCAATTAGGATTACTATATCTTGAGATAGATTTTAGATCAAAATTAGACGATTTGAGATTTACCATTTTTCGATTTGAGATTTAGGACTGACTGATTCCCGGCGGGTTTGGAGCTTGTCTACCGCTGCATTCTTTTTCTAGGCTGGTGTTAAAATCAGGAAAATTTTGCAAAAATAAAATGTGAGTCTGGTGTAATTTATGCAGGTTCCGAAACATGGTGCGATCGCACAAATCAACTCCCAGTTCACAAAATCCCCTACAATCGAGGCAGGCGAATTTTGTTCAAAATATCTTGCAGCCGTTCTGAAACGCCGCCCAATTGTTCAGATAAAGCTACAAGTTTTCCGTAAGCTTCAACTAAGCGATCGCCCTCAACATCAACCTCTGGAGCCGGATAATTCTTCATCGCTTCCAGCAGCGTAATCTCGTTATCATTAGTTGCAGACAACACCAAGGCCTCGCGCAAAGCTTCTCGATTTGCCTTCCCAGAAGGAGTGCGAATTACCTGACCCACTTCATCGAGAATTATTTCCCCAACCTTACTGTTGAGCGTCCCATCCAAAAACTTTTGATTGACTTTTACCGGTCTCGTCAGACTGCGGCGAACTGCTTCCGGGTCTTTTTTTGCCTGGGACAACAGCATTTCTAAACCGGGCGACATTTTCCCAGTTTCTGCAAAAATTTCTAATTCGCTGACTGGTAAAGTCATTCGGATCACGCTGTATTTGAGCACTACCTTTTCGGCCGCCACCGCCGCACTACTGTAAAATACAATTCCCGCACCGACAGCTAAAAATAGCGTCCACCGCACTTTGCAAAATGACCTGTTCATAGTAAAATTTCCCAACAACTTTTTCTAATTAGACTTTGACACATCTGATTAGATTTGGGGATTGGGGATTGGGGATTGGGGATTGGGGATTGGGGATGACCGACGATAACCAGGATTTGCAGCTTTCCTGCTGTTGCATTATTTTTGGGGAACTGTGCTTGGCTTTGCGCGCGCCCTGCTGCGCCAAAAGCCCAGAGCCAGCTCTTCTATCAATGAAGGCTGGCGCTGGGCTTAAATTTGTTTTATATATTTAGGGTCTTTATCAAAGCTGACCCCAATTGAACGAAGTAAAAGCGGCTTATGATTAGGGTCTTTAAATTTGCTGACCCCAATTGAACCCACTCCTTAATTTTGACAGGGATCGATCGCAAACCAGGGTTTCGTAATAATTTATTTATAATTATCAATTTTCCTTACCTCAGATATCTTTTTGTGTTGATTTGTAAATTTTTGTTACTTGGACTTCGGCGATCGAGGTTCGGGGCGCTGCTCCCAGCGAAATAGGAACACCATCAGAGCCACGACTCCGACTTGGAGGGCAAAATTGGGCAAAGCAGAGCCAATTTCGCGACCAGAGGCAATTTTAGCTAGGAAAACCACGCCACCAATAAAGCCGGAAGCACCACAAGCTACGTAGACAAACTGTCGCAGAGGCCGATAGGGAGCGGCGATTTCTGCGGTTAAACGCTCGTATTGTTGGCGGCTGAGGTTGCGGGGGTTTTTTGGGAGTAAAGTGCGATCGTCAGAATTGGGAAGTGGCATAAATTTAAGAAATAAGTAAATTAGGATTGGGCAAAAAAAATCCGGTTTCTGGGAAAAATCCTCGGGCTGAGGCGTTAAATACAGCCTAAAAACCGGGTTTTTGGTGCTGCGTGCCCCAGTCAAGCGAATCGGCGGCTACAACCAATATGTCACAACTGCCGAAATAAATCACCGCTGAAGCAAAAGCACCACTGTTTGCAAACAGCCAACAAAAACACCCAAAATCCCTCCTAAATTGACAATTCCCTGCAACTCGCTTTTGACAATTCCCTGAATTGCTTGCTCTAACTCTTCGGGAGAAGTGCCTTTTACTCGATCGACAATCACCTGGTCGATATTCAAAATCGGGATAGCCTGAGCTACAATATTTTCTAAATCCCGCTCCAGATAGCGCTCTAAAACCAAAGCCAGTTCTTTGCTGACAATTTCCAGGGAAGCGTTCATCACCGCTGAAGTTTGCAATCGATTGAGAACTAACCGCGAAATATTTTCCCAGTCAATAGATTTGCTCAACCCTTCAAGTACCTCCGTACCCCGCTGTTGAACGTAGGTGCGAACGCTGTCGCGCATAGTTTTTCGCAACTGTCTTACCGTCGAAACTGGTAAATTTTGCATCGACAAATTTTGCAGCCATTCCTGAAGTCGCCCGCGAATTCCCAAAGAAACAGTTAACTCTGCTAACCGTTGATTTGTCACTTGTCTGTCATCTAGACAAAAAGTCCGCAGTCGAGTTAAAGTGTTACGCAAACCAAACAAATTTGCTACTACCCAATAAGTGCCGCTGGTTTTTTCTCGAAACCCTTCATCGATAATCGAAATATTGCGATCGGTCAAAAAGTCAATTAAAGCCTGCCGCAGCACTTCCGGGGGTATTACTATCTGCAACAGCCAATCAGCCAACTGAGCCGCCTGAGCTTCTGTTAGCTGAATTTCCAGCAAAACTTGGTCAAAAATTTGATTTAGCTGAGCTTCTAAAAAATCTTCCCGGCGCGCCAAAACTTTGAGAATTCGCGGCACCGATTCCCCCAACAAATCTCGCAGAATGTTAGCGAGAATTTTAGCAGTTTTTTGCTCTGCGTCTGCTTTTACCTGATCCAGCGCCAACTGCAACAGCCAGAGAATTATCGACTGCATCCGCTCGGTTTGCAGCAGGCGTCGCGCCAAGTTTTGCAGTTCCTGTGGCGTCAGCAGTGAACCCATAATTGTGTCGGAAATTCGCTTAGCCAAGCGTTCTTGGTTGCGGGGGATCAAGCCGGGAGTGAAAGGCAACTGTCGCCCTTTGATGTAAATGGCTCGATAGGGGCGGAACAGCATTTTGATAGCTATATCGTTCGTGAAATAGCCAATAATTCCTCCCACTACAGGCGGGGCAAACAATAGCCAAATGTCAGACGGATTCATAAAGGATTAAAAATTAATACGGTTCAGATAAGACGGCGGTTGAAACCGCATCTATACAAACGATGTCCGCCTCCGCGGACTGAAGAGAATAACGTAATTTTAACGGCCCCGTCTTCAACCCGCGGAGGCGGGTTTTGCTTGTCTAGACGCGGTTTTAACCGCCCAGTCTTCTTAACCCAAGCGTATTCAATTAAAAATAGGTAAAATACACCTAGCCCTTCCCCCTACTGTTATATAGCTGATTTAGACTGCAAGAATTTTTAATTTTCAATTGCTTTGGCTAGTACCAATACTCCCATCATAGCTCCGGCAATGGGATAGTGGGTGGCGGCGGCAAATCCGGCTTGGCGGGCGATCGCGACTTGCTCGGAGCCGATCGGGAATTTTTCTAAACTAGGATTAATATAGGCATATTCTTGAGTCATGCCAAATTGCTGAGCGATCGGCACTACGAGGGTGTCCAGGTAAAACTGCTGAAAGCTCCGCATGACTGAATTGCTGGGGCGGTGGAGGTCAAGAATCGCGGCTTTTGCGCCCGGTTTGAGGACGCGGTGCAATTCCTGAAGACTGCGGGGGATGTCCGTCACGTTGCGCAAACCGTAACCCATGGTGGCGCAGTCGAAGTAATTGTCGGCAAAAGGCAAGTTTAGAGCGTCAGCTTCTACCCAAGTAATCGGACTTGCAGGGGTGAGAAAAGGTCGATCGCGCCTCGCTGCAACCGCCAATTGTTCGGCAGAAAAATCTACTCCAAATACGCAACCAGTAGGCCCTGCTTGTTTTGCCAGCAACAATGCTATATCCCCGCTGCCGCAGCACAAATCTAAACAAGTATTTCCGGGGGTGGCATTGCTCCATTTCACTGCCATAAGCTTCCAAATCCGGTGCTGCCCCAAGCTCAACCAGTCATTCATTTGGTTGTAAACAGGTGCAATTCGATTAAATATAGTTTTAATTTGTTCTGAATTATTAGTCATTGGTAATTGTTATTGGTAATTATCATTAGTCATTGGTGATTGGTGATTGGCAAAAAATAATTAATCCGTCAATTCATGTCATGCTGTCGCCAG
>JBDTEI010000116.1:0-2894 GCA_039922675.1 Microcoleus sp. | reverse complement strand
TTTTTGCCCAAACCCTACCCTTGCGGTTTTGATAGTGCTTGTAATTCTTCCCAAGTGTAGTGTTTTGGCAATTCAACGGGCTTACCATTAGCGCCTAAACCGAACCCGATCGCAGGCTGAATTTCGGCGATCGCCTCTGAAGCAACATCAGCCACCGCATTGCCGGCAATTCCCCCCGCGATCGCCCCTGCGATGCTACCAATTGCAGCACCAAACTTTCCGCCCACAGAACCACCAATGGCGGCACCGGCTACACCGCCACCGACTGCGCCTAATCCTGTGGCGATCGGGTGAGAGTCGGATGTTTCTGATTGCTCTTTATCGTTTTCATGCGGCTGTTTAGGATCATTCATTGCCATTATTTCCTCAAAAATTTTGCTAGTTTTCAATCTTTTCTGAATTGGTTCGTAGTGAGGACTTTAGTCCTTTTCTTATCAAGGGATAAAATGAGTTTATACCAATTTTATAAAGTAGCGCTAGATATTACCCCCCCAACCCCCCCTTAGTAAGGGGGGGCTAAGATTTCATCAGCACATCTGTAGAAAAATGGTATTATTTTAACCGCTCAGCGATGCGATCGCCAACTCGCAGCGCATTTGCAATAATTGTCAGCGTCGGGTTAACGCCAGAATTGGAAGGGAAAAAACTGCCATCCACAACATAGAGATTATCAACATCGTGGGTGCGACAATTCAAGTCGAGCACTGAGGTTTTAGAGTCTGTACCAAAGCGACAAGTGCCGCATTGATGGCCGACTGATTGTACGGGCATCTGGGCGCGAGGATACAGGCTAAAGGGAATGACGTGCTTGGCCGAACGGTTGAGGGATTTGAGTACAGATGTCCAGCGGTGAATTAGCCGATCGCCCGCTTCGACATTATTAGGCGTATAATCCAAGTAAATGCGATCGCCCGCCACCCGAACGCGATTGTTTGGATCTGGCAAATCTTCTGTTTGCAACCACCAACCAACCGATCGCTCAGCAATCAAATGCCGCTCATATTTAGGAATCAATTTTACCAGCGGAGCCATCAGCGCCGGAGCCTCAGCAGGCAGCATATCAGCTAACACATTCCCCGTATTTTGTACCATCCCCATTGGATAAGGAAAATCCGGCTCTCCCCAATAATAATCATTAACAGCAATGGTTTTTTGAAAGTTAGCTTGATTCACTTCTAGGTGCATCGAAACTAAAGCGGTTGCTAGGTGTTTCATTAAATTTCTGCCCACCTGCTCGGAACTATTTGCTAATCCCTTGGGGTGCTGTTCGCTAGCAGATTGCAGTAACAAGACAGCCGAATTAATCGCACCGCAGGAAACCACCACAATATCGCCTGTAAATTGCTGTTTTTCCCCTAAAATTTCGGTTTCTACCCCCGTCACTTCTCGCCCGGATTTGCTGGTATGCAGCCTCAAGACTTTGGCATTAGTTATTAGGGTAAAATTGTCATATTTTTCGCGGGTTGGGCGAATCGCATTCACCTCTGCATCGGCTTTCGCTCCTACTAAACAAGGATAGCCGTCAAAGGTATCGCAGCGAATGCAAGGGCTATTTGTGCGATCGGCCTCATTCAGCTTTAATCCTAACGGCAAATGAAACGGATTGTAACCGAGCGATCGAATATCGTCGGCTAGCACCTGCATATCCGGTTCGTGACTCACAGGAGGATAAGCATAAGGTTGGCTACAGGGCGGTTCAGTCGGATCGGTTCCTCGCGCTCCATGAACGTCATAGAGTGCTTCAGCTTCCGTGTAATACGGCTCAAAATCTGCGTATTTGAGTGGCCACTCTGGAGAAAATCCTTGTTTGTGAATTACGCGATCGAAATCTCGTTCCCGTAGTCGCAACAAAGCCGCACCATAAACTTTAGTATTGCCACCAACCCAATAGCCAGTCTGGGGTCGAAACTCCTTTTCTTCCCTGTCGTACCAGCGCTCGTCCGTGTGATAGCGCTCTTTTTGATAAACTTCCAGCGCACTCCAATTCGCTTTTTCCCTGGGCAAAAAGTCGCCTCTTTCTAGCACCAAAATCTTTTTACCAGTCGGTGCGAGACGGTGAGCGAGCGTACCTCCGCCCGCTCCCGTGCCAATAATGATGATATCGTAGTGGTTCGCCGAATTTACCATTGCCTAATCTTTTATAAATTGTGCTGGTTTGGGGAAAATTTTCCCTTAACTCACTGGTTCAATCTTACCCATAAATTCAGGAATCACAACTGTGTCAATGATGTGAATTACACCGTTATCTGCTTCTACATCTGGCGCGATCGCCTTAGCATCGTTTACCTGAACTCCATCAGAGATATTAATTTTAAGAATTGAACCTTCGGAAGTGGTAAAAAAATCAGTTTTGCCAATTTCTGCTGCTCTGATTTTCTGCTAGAGAATGACATAATAGATGATAACCTATCCGCTAAATTAACCGCAAGCACTCTTGGTTCGTAGTGCGGACTTAAGTCCGCTTTCCCCCCCATAACTTACATTGCGGGCGCGCTCCATTTGGGTTATAACAATCAACCGGACACGATCTTAAAACTTTAATCAAATCCCGGATATTTTCCAGCAAAGCTTCTACAGTTCCCGATTGCAGCTTAGAAAACGCTTCATAAGTCGGTGCAAACACGTTCAACAGTTGACATTTAACACTTGACACTTGACAAGTCGTTTTACCTTAGTAAAAGTTGAAAGTGCAAACATGAGTTTAGCTGCGATCGAGCAACACTTGCCCTGCATCAATTCGGATGCGAAATAGGCTATAAGGTTTCTTGCGCAAGTCTTCTCCATTATGATAGCTGGGATTCCGATTCCACTGATCTACTGTAAAGTATAGATAGTCGTCTTGCGCCACAAACAGGCAATTCGGCCACAGCATTCGCGCATCGTGGGCGACTGTT
>JBDTEI010000115.1:0-6693 GCA_039922675.1 Microcoleus sp. | reverse complement strand
GATCGAATTTCTTGAGTTATTTTTGCAATCAGCAACTCTCGCTGAACTTGCCGTTCTAAAGCAGATTTAGCTGAGGCCGATTCTATTTCTGCTTGCTTGCGATCGCTGATATCAAAAAGTACCCCATACCAAACAATATCGCCATTATCACGCATTTCTGGTCGAGAATTCGATTGCAGCCATTTGAGTTTTCCCGACGGCGTACAAATCCGCCATTCTAAAGCAAAAGGTTCTAAAGTTCGAGCACTCTCGCCAATTTGTTCGTCCAGATATTGTCTGTCATCAGGATGATTTTGATCTAAACATAGATTAGGATTTTTTAATATTTCTTCAATTTCAAGTTCGTAAATATCCCGAGCCACATAACTGATATATTCAACTTTGAAACTTCCATCCGAATTTTGAATAAATTGATAAATAACTCCTGGTATATTGACCGCCAATTTCTGCAACTGCCCTTGGCTTTCCCGGAGTGCTTTTTCTGTTCGCTTGCGAAATTCTACCTCTCGTTGCAGTTCGGCATTCTGCTGTTTTAATTGTTTCGATAGCTGTTGTATAGTCAGTTGACTTTCGATACGCACTAAAACTTCTTCCACTTGAAAAGGCTTAGAAATGTAGTCAACACCGCCGACTTCAAAAGCTTTGATCTTGTGAAAAGTTTCATTAAAAACGCTCAAAAAAATCACCGGAATTTCCCGAGTCTTTTCGTTAGCTTTCAGTTTTTCGCAGACTTCGTAGCCGTTCATTCGGGGCATGGCAATATCTAGCAAAATCAAGTCTGGTAGAACGGTCAATTTAGAATTGACAACCATTTCTCCAGAAATCGCCCGCTGAACTTTATACCCTTCTTTAGTCAAAATATTTGATATAAATCGGAGGTTATTAGGCTGGTCATCAATAATTAAAATGTGAATAGTTTTTTTGTCAATTACCATCTTTTGTCTTGCCTTTTGCCCAAGTCTAATGTTAGCAAATTAATTGTAGAATAAAGTGAGCAATTATTTTTTTAAGTGCCTCTTCACCAATCCTTTTCAAACTAAGCATACTGAGGATTCTTCTGAGATATAAGTCCATCGACTAACGCGCCTTTTCTTGGTTTTTTTTTTACTCCTTGTCTTAAATTGGCAACTTTAACCAACCATATTGTTGCCACATTTTATCGAAAATAAATTTTTCGCTGAAGATATTAAGTTTTGCGATTAAACAATCATGAATTAGGGACTCCAGACCTTCAAACCTGAGTTTTTTAACTCTGTTCAAGGGCTGCGACGCGCTTTTTCGTACATCAAACCCAGTTGATGCGCCCGGAACTGTTTTTTGGGTTAACTTTAGGGTTAACAGTCCCAGGAGGATGACACAAGCTTCTTGACATTTTACTGCCACCTTCAAAGGGTTTTAGCAGAGATACAGGCGCGATCGCAACCCGACGGGAAGAAACCAGGTTTTTTACACTTGCCCGGGCTACAACGAAGTAAACGCTTGAAAAAACCCTGTTTCGACGCACCCCCTCGTAAGTCTTAAGATATTGATAGGCAACTCAGGGTATAGAGCGACGGGCCCGCACCCAATGCCTACCGTATCAACTCTTTTATCCGTCTTTTTTATGCCAGCAATTCCTTAAGTTTAGCAATATTTTCCGGGCTGAGGAAGATTTTAATTTCAAGTTCTTGGTCATCCTCCCACAGCAGCAGAGTATTATCTTCCCCCAAGGCGATTTCTGGATTGTTCAATTCCAGTGTTTGATATTTAACTGCGGGAATCCCTATGCGAATCACCAGTTCTGATTCCAAATGAGGATAAAGGTACAATTGCTGTTGCAGGTTGTCTAGTTCTAGTTTCTGAACTATGTTATTACGTTGGACAGGAGAATTGGGTGTGTACCAATAGAGAGTCTCCTCGCGAATTTCGGGATTGACTATCACAAATGTTTCGTCAAAACGCTGGGGTTGCCAGTGAATTTCGCTCAAACCGCCGATTTGCGGAATCAGTCGCTCTACCCAGCTAATTTCTTTGCCGTTGAGGTTTCGCCACCACTGACTGATATTATCGAGGTTGTCAGCATTTTCGGGGTCGTTGCTGCCGGACTGCCAGACGGTTTTTAGTTGCATATACAGGTTCTCCAGCGAATTTAAATTTGAGATTGCAGGCTTTCAATGGGAGATTCAATCGTTCTACAATAATCGGAATGGACTTACCAATTATCTACCACGAAGATTACGTTGCACCCCTGCCGCCGGATCACCGCTTCCCGATGGCAAAGTTCCGGATGCTTTACCAGATGCTGCTCGCGGAGGGGGTAGCAGATAAATCGCAATTTCACGCTCCCGAACTTCCCCCTCAAGAATGGATGGAATTAGTCCACGACCACTGCTACGTTCAAGCTTACTGCAATGGGACGCTGGATGCCAAAGCTCAGCGGCGAATTGGTCTGCCTTGGAGTCGGGCCCTTGCTAACCGCACTTGCACTGCTGTTGCAGGGACGGTACTAACTGCCAAGCTCGCTTTAGAGTTCGGTTTGGCGTGCAATACTGCGGGCGGAACTCATCACGCATTCCCTAATTTTGGGTCGGGTTTTTGTATTTTCAATGATTTGGCGATCGCCTGTCGCGTCTTGCAAAAAATGGGTTTAGTTGGCAAAGTTTTAATTGTCGATTTAGACGTGCACCAAGGAGACGGAACCGCCGTAATTTTCCAAGATGATAGCAGCGTTTTTACTTTCTCGATGCACTGCGAGGTAAATTTTCCTGGCACCAAACAAAAGAGCGATTTAGATGTAGCTTTGCCTGTCGGTATGGAGGACGACGAATACTTACAAACTTTGGCTAAATACTTACCAGATTTACTCTCCGATGTCAAGCCAGATTTAGTTTTATACGATGCCGGAGTAGACCCCCATCAGGGAGACAAACTGGGAAAATTAGCTTTAACTGATACCGGGATTTTTCGCCGCGAAATGCAAGTTTTATCTACTTGTTTAGCTGGTGGCTATCCCGTTGCTTGCGTCATTGGCGGTGGCTATTCCGATGACGCCAAGGGATTAGTTTACCGACATTCGCTGCTGCACCGAGCCGCAAGTCAAGCCTACAGGCAATATCGACTGTGAACTCGCTCGTTTTTAGATTATAGAACCCGTTTGACATCTTTTACGTTGTTGTGATAACGTGACCGCAAAAGCATTATCCAGCAGCAGCAGCCCTGCCTTATTGTAGCAGTCTAACGGATTCAGAATGGGAAATAATTGAACCCATACTACATGAGATATTGCCCAGGAAGAAGCTAACTAGACCATGTAACTGGACAAAAAGAGAAATCTTAGATGGAATCTTCTATCAACTAAAAAATGGCTGCAATTGGCAAGACCTACCCAAAGACTTGCCGCCCTATTCCACTGTATATTGGCATTACAAGCAGTGGCGAACACAGGGAGCGATAGAAGAGCTGATGAGGCTATTAGATAGTCAAGTTCGTGAGCAGGTAAAAAAAGCCAAATGGACTACATTAATGATTATAGACTCACAAGCAGTAAAAAATACCTGTAACGCTAGTATTGAGTCACTCATTGTTTTGTTTCTACAACAAATGTACAAATGGTATTAAAAAATACAAGGTCGTTGATAAGCTTGGATTTCCTTTTTTTACTCAATGCACAAAAGCTAGTGTATCAAATGATGCCGGCTTGATTGAAATGTTGAGTCTAAATATCGATTATTTTAAGTCTAAACATCTAAATATTCCCCCAATTACGATACTACTAGAAAATGGCTACCAGGAGTGAACATCTCACAAAAGACTTAGAAAATATTTATCCAGAGATTATGACTAAAATCAAGTTTGAACTTTCAGAAAGACCATCGAAAGCCGAAAAAAAAGCTCAAGGGAAATCAGGATTTGTCCCAGTTAAAGCAAGGTGGGTCATTGAACGGTCAAATGCTTGGATGGAAAGATGTAAAATTTTGGTGAAGAACTTTGAGAGAACTTTGGCGGCGACTGCCAAGCTCAACCTTTGTTTGATGAGGCTGATGATTAGAAGGCTTGCACCCTCTTCTTAGATGTCAAATGGGTTATATAGAGCTACTTGAGAAATTTTTCTTGATTAATTGCTATAATAGCGGTGTAAAATTTAAAGGATTAAAATCTAGAAAACAGGCTTTCCCATATATCCTTTTCAACTTAGGTTTACTCTATGCAAGCATCTTCGGTAAATAATACAGAAACTCAAGTCACAGATTCGCCGCATTTCCCGCCGATAGACAAACGCTACCTCCTTGCCCTCAACATCAAATCCTCCGGCGACGAAAAAGGCAGCAGATACCTCCATCCATTGTGGGCAAAAGACTTAATCGAACACTTCAAATACTTGACAAACTTCACGCTAGCAGCTCCACACGCGCTAGAAACGATCCCAGAAAACACAATCGAGGTGGATGCGGCATCATTTGCCGATGCTAAATTTATTGACCTTCCCTCGCCAAATACTTACGCCCAATCAATATTGATGCTGCCGGCGACGGTTGCCAAACTTTGGGGCGCGATCGCCTCTGCAGATATCGTACACAGCGGCGTAGCAGGCTGGCCGATTCCGATGGCATGGTTAGTCACCCCAATAGTCCTGATCCAGCGGAAACAATACCTGATCGTAGTCGAGTCCGCACCGTGGCGACTAAAACCAGGCATCCCTGTCAGCAGCAAAGCCAAAATTTTGGCTCACATATCCGAAAGATTGAATCGCTGGTGCATCAACAAAGCCGACTTGACAATCTTTACACAGGCAGAATACCAGCAGAGTTTATTAACAAATCGGGACAAACCAAGTCACATAATTAATGCTTCGTGGATAGATGAAGAAAATATTATTTCCGAAGCCGACGCGACCCTAATCTGGCAGGAAAAAATATCTAACTCACCAAAACAACTAAAAATTATCTTTGCGGGCAGATTGCACCCAGATAAAGGCGTGTTAGTTCTCCTAGAAGCCATGAAAATCTTGGACGAGGAAAACATTGCTGTCAAGCTGGACATACTAGGTGAAGGCCAACTGTTAAGCAACTGCCTAGCCGCCAGCAAGGCTCTGCACAATTCAGCACAGATCGAACTTTTGGGAACCCTTCCTTACGGCCCAAAATTCTTCGAGCGGTTGCAACAATATCATGCTGTTGTGGTTCCCAGCATCTCAGACGAACAGCCCAGAATCGTATACGATGCTTATTCCCAAGCCGTACCGGTACTCGGAAGCGACACGGGCGGACTCCGCGACTGCATCGAAAACGAAAAAACAGGTATGCTGATCGCTCCTAACGACCCTCTAGCTTTAGCAAACTTGCTCAAACAGTCGGCAGAAAACTTGAACCAACTGCAAAATATGGGCATGGCGGCTCGGAAAAAGGCCTGCACCCTGACTCACCAAGAAATGCACCTACAGCGGTGGCAGCTTTTGTCAAATATGTTGGAACGATCGATCCAGTAGGCGATCGCAGCCGGAATTGGCGCCAGAGCGATCGGGAGGATTTCCGGCTTTGTCCAAAGCATTGTCGATCGGGACTTACGCACCCAAAACCAAAAACCCGGCTTCTGCATCAACCATCTCAAGCGAGTAACAACCATTTTCCCAGACACCGGGTAATGACAAGGCCTTAGTCCTGTTTAAACCGGGCGCGCAGATTCTCCCGCTTCTACTTGCCAGATCGGTACAACTTGAGCTAAAAAGTTGTTAAACCAACAACTGCACCTATGTCCAATGCTAGCGAGCCCAATCAACCCTATCCACTGCTGGTTGTCATTGTTAACTACCGAACCTCTAGTTTGACCATAGACTGCTTGCGCTCTCTAGTTACCGAAGTGCGATCGATCCCCGGTACGCGGGTTGTAGTTGGCGACAATGCTTCAGGCGACAATTCTACCGAAGAAATACCAGCCGCTATAGCCACATTCGGCTGGAGCGAATGGGCCTCCTTCGTTCCCCTAGAGCGCAACGGCGGATTTGCCTACGGGAACAACGCCCTGATCCGTCCCGCCCTGGAATCCACCAATCCCCCCCCTTACGTCCTGCTGCTCAACCCAGACACCGTAGTTCGCCCCGGAGCTCTGAAAGCATTGGTTGACTTCATGGACTCCCACCCCGAAGCCGGCATCGCCGGCAGCCGCTTGGAAGACCCGGACGGTACACCGCAGGAGTCAGCTTTTCGGTTTCACAATCTCTTGACCGAACTAGATTTTGGTTGGCGGACGGGCTTTTTATCCAAGTTATTGGCAAACTGGGCCGTAGCGCCTCCTATTTCCCAAGAAATCTGTCAAACAGATTGGGTGGCTGGAGCTAGCATGATCGTCCGTCGCGAAGTATTTGAAAAGATTGGCTTGATGGATGAAGCTTATTTCATGTACTGCGAAGAAATGGACTTTTGTTTGCAAGCTAACAAAGCTGGCTGGAGTTGCTGGTACGTACCTGAAAGTCGCGTGGTTCACTTAGTAGGTCAAAGCTCAGGTGTCACTGACACCAAAAAGCCCCCTAAGCGACTGCCACAGTATTGGTTTGATTCCCGGCGCAGGTACTTTCTCAAAAACTACGGCTTGGTTTACACAGCGTTAACAGATGTATCCTGGGCTTCGGGCTTTGGAGTCTGGAGGGTGCGCCGCGTACTTCAAGGTAAGCCAGATGGCGATCCACCAAACTTACTCATGGATTTTTTGATGAATAGT
>JBDTEI010000114.1:0-18455 GCA_039922675.1 Microcoleus sp. | reverse complement strand
TTCTAAGTGCAGCAGCGGTGGTACTCACTGCTGTAACTCTTGCCAACACTGGTTGCAGTTCTAAATCTCTGGCTTCTTTTAGGGGAAGTCCTAAAGAATTGGTTGATGAAGTTTGGCAGATTATTGACAAAAGTTATGTTGATGGCACTTTTAACCAGGTTGACTGGAAAGCGGTGCGGAATGATTATTTGAACCGGACTTATACTAGCGATGAGGAAGCTTATAAAGCAATTCGTGAAATGCTGAAAAAGCTGGACGATCCTTATACGCGGTTTATGAACCCTGAAGAGTTCAAAAATATGCAGGTTGAAACTTCTGGGGAGTTGATAGGAGTCGGGATTCAATTAACTCTAGATGAGAAAACTAAGAAGTTGGTGGTGATTTCTCCCATCGAGGATACCCCTGCTTTTACCGCTGGCATTCTAGCAAAAGATATCATTAGTAAGATTGACGGCAAAAGCACCGAAGGTATGGATACGAATCAAGCGGTAAGTTTGATTCGGGGCCAGGCGAATAGTGAGGTGACGCTGACTGTTTTGCGCAACAGCAAGGAATTACAATTTAAGCTGAAACGCGCTAAAATTGAAATTCATCCCGTGCGGAAGTCGGTGCAGAAAAGCCCGATCGGCGAAATCGGCTACATTCGCTTAAATCAGTTTAGTGCGAATGCTGCATCGGAAATGCGATCGGCAATCAAGGATTTGGAACAGAAAAAGGTGAGAGGCTATATCCTAGACTTGCGCTCAAATCCCGGCGGGTTGCTGTACGGAAGTATCGAAATTGCTCGGATGTGGCTCAAAGAAGGTACGATCGTCTCAACGGTCGATCGCGTCGGTGAAGCCGATCGACAAACCGCAAACAAGGCAGAGATCACAGACAAACCCTTAGTTGTACTCGTAGACGGCGGTTCAGCAAGTGCTAGCGAGATTCTATCCGGTGCTTTGCAAGACAACAAACGCGCGGTTTTGGTGGGAACAAAGACCTTTGGTAAGGGTTTGGTTCAGTCAGTACGCGGCGTCGGAAATGGTGCCGGTTTGGCGGTGACAATTGCCAAGTATTTTACTCCCAACGGCACCGATATCAACCACTTGGGAATTAAACCGGATTTTCTGGTTGAACTCACTGACGCTCAAAAACAGGAGTTGCGGCGCGATCGTGATAAAATCGCTACGGCAGCAGATCCGCAGTACGCGAAAGCTTTGGAAGTTTTGACAAAGGAAGTTACTACTGGTAAAACCGGGAATGATAAGGCTGAGTCAAAACCGAAGGCTGCGCCTCCTAAACCGACTGTGGCGCAGGCAAAACCCAGTCCAACACCTTCTAAATCTAAGTAGAAAACCTCTGTAGGGTTTCCGGTGAAAAAAGCATTCGGGGGAAGATTTACGGCTAAAAGCCAAAATTTTAAACTCGAATGCTTCGCTATTTTTGGCAATCCGTCCGGTACAACCGAAATTGATATAATTCATCTGCGTTAATCTGTGTTAATCTGCCCTCATCTGCGGTTAAAAAAAGAGAATGTGTTAACCGCAGATGACAATAGATTAAAGCAGATTCACGCAGATGAAGACAAGACAGATATCAATAATTCCGCTGCTAACAGAAGATTTGATATCACGTTAGCTTTCGCGATGCAGAGGAAAGTAATAGTAATTCGTCATTGCGGCTGACATTTTCCAGCGCGAATTAATCCGATGCGACGGGCGATCGCATCTTCAGCAGAATCGTAAGGGCCCCACTTTTCTATAATAGTGGGGTTTTGTTCGATTTGGGCGATGGGCAAAATCTCGCAATTCCCAGCAGGACGTTTGACAATGTAGAATTTCTGTGATTCTGTCATAGCTAAATTCGTCAAGTAAAAGATACTAACTAATATAAGACGGCGGTTGAAACCGCGACTATGCAAACGATGTCCGCCTCCGCGGACTGAAGAGAATAACCGTCTAATCTTTAACCCGCGCAGGCGGGTTTTGTCTGTGTAGACGCGGTTTCAACCGCCGTATAATCTTGAGAATTGGGATAAGAATTAAAAAAAACTAACACTTTCGGAAGATGCCAGAAAATTTATCTATGATAAAAATATAGACATTTGTCTAAACCGTGCATTAAACACTTTCTCTTCTCACCAAAATATTCTAATCAATACCGAAAAAACCAATGCAATTTGTTCCCAAAATACTCCCCGAAAATCAACCAGAAATCATCCCAGTTAAAGAATCCCCGCCCCCAGAACTTGTTACTTTCGATGTCAGCGGGATGAAATGTGCGGGTTGCGCGAAAGCAGTTGAACGCCAACTCATGCAGCATTCAGGCGTAATTTCAGCTTGCGTTAACTTGGCCGTAGAAGTCGCAACGGTTGAATGCCAACCGGGGGCTGTGGATGCAGAAGCTTTAGCAAAAAAATTGACTGATAACGGATTTCCCTCGCAGTCTCGCTTAGGTGGAAATCAGCGGGAAGCGGAAGCGGCCATAATTGAACGACGGCGGCAAGAAATTCGACAGCAAATCAATCAATTGTCGATCGCCCTTATTCTAATTATTCTATCCGGTTTAGGACACATCCTCGGCACAAAAGCCCCAATTCTCAGCAATATATGGTTTCACTGGGGACTCGCCACCCTAGCATTGCTGCTACCGGGCCGCCCGATTATCGTTGACGGCTGTCGCAGTTTGTGGCGAAACGCACCAAACATGAATACTTTGGTAGCTTTAGGCGCAGTCACAGCTTACACAGCTAGCAACATCGCGCTGCTGTTTCCACGGATGGGATGGGAGTGCTTTTTTGACGAACCCGTGATGCTGCTGGGCTTTATTTTGTTGGGCAAAACTCTCGAACAGCAAGCCAGACGGCGCGCTGCATCTGCTTTGCAAGCTTTAATCGCACTACAACCGGCGACAGCCCGCCTAGTTGATTTTAAACTCCCGATTTTAGATTTGGACTCTCAAGAATTGCCTGCAAACTCGACATCTGCCGTCTACAATCCACAATACATTGAAATTCCAGCCGATCGCGTCCGAGTCGGAGAATGGCTGCAAGTTTTGCCCGGGGAAAAAATTCCCGTAGACGGCGAAGTCTGCGAAGGCAAAACAACCGTAGATGAGTCGATGCTGACTGGTGAATCAATGCCAGTTTTAAAGCAACCAGCAGATACAGTCGCGGCGGGAACTATCAATAAATCCGGCGCAATTGTGATGCGCGCAACTCGCACTGGCGAAGAAACAACTGTAGCTCAAATGGTGGCTTTGGTGCAAGCAGCCCAAACTCGCAAAGCGCCGATTCAAAATTTAGCTGATACTGTCGCCGGATATTTTGTCTACGGCGTAATGGCGATATCGGCTTTAACTTTCCTATTTTGGTATTTTGCCGGAACTCATATTTGGCCTTCTGTGCTTTTAGAACAGGGGACAATGGATATGGGACACGGGGTAATGAATATGGGCAATCAATTACCCACGATCCATTATCAATCTTCTGTGTTGTTAAGTCTAAAATTGGCGATCGCAGTTTTAGTCATTGCTTGTCCTTGCGCTTTGGGACTCGCTACCCCAACTGCAATTTTAGTCGGTTCTGGCATCGGGGCGGAGCGCGGGCTGTTAATTCGCGGGGGCGATGTTTTAGAACGAGTACATCAATTAGATACCGTGGTTTTTGACAAGACGGGGACTCTCACAACCGGCAATCTTACACTCACTGATTATTTGCCGATTTTCCAGAATTCGGATTGGGATTTTAACTCGGATATTAATGTGGGAAACCGGCAAGATGTTGCTTCCACAATTTCCACAATTGACTCAAAACTGCTGCAAATTGCGGCAGCAGTGGAAAGAGGCGCTTGTCATCCCATCGCCGCCGCGATTTTGCTGGAAGCTCAACAGCAAGGTTTGCCGCTGCTACCTGCTGAGGATTTCTACACGGAACCGGGCTTGGGGGTTTCTGCTTTAGTAGAGGGCCAGCGGGTGTTCGCGGGGAATGCCGCGTGGATGAGCGAGCAGGGCGTGGCTGTGGCTGCGGAATTTTTGGAGTCTTGCAAAGGCAAAACGGCGGTTTTCGTGGCTTCTGGGGGCGTTTTGCTGGGGGTAATCGGGCTAAAAGATACTCTGAGACCGGATGCTAAGGCGGCGGTCGATCGCCTGCGGGACATGGGATTACGGGTGATCATGCTGACTGGCGATACGGCGTCGGCGGCGGTGGCGACGGCGCAGCAGCTAGGTTTGGCGGCGGCTGATGTTTTTGCCGAAGTGCGGCCGGATGGGAAGGCTCGGGCGATCGCGACTTTGCAAGCCCAAGGCTGTAAAGTGGCTGTGGTGGGGGATGGTATCAATGATGCCCCCGCTTTGGCTCAAGCTGATGTCGGTATTGGTTTGCACTGTGGCACTGATGTCGCGGTTGAGACTGCTCAAATTGTGCTGATGCGAAATGCTTTGATGGATGTTGTTGAGTCGATCGACCTTGGTTGCGCTACTTTTAATAAGATTCGCCAAAATTTATTCTGGGCTTTTGCTTACAATACTCTGGGAATTCCTGTTGCGGCCGGTATCTTGCTACCTGCAACTGGAATTTTACTCAGTCCTGCGGCAGCCGGAGCATTTATGGCATTTAGTTCTGTTAGCGTTGTTACCAATTCTTTGTTGCTGCGCCGGGGATTTCGAGCTGAAATTTAGGGATTGCAGATCAAAGTAGGAGGTCATCTATCATTAGCGAGAAACTAATGATAGATGACCTCATCCCCATACGGATACAAGCCCCTCACTCACACCAGGAGTCGAGAGCAAAGAATTTTAGATTTTAGATTGATTCCACAGATGAATCTAGGGCATTAATCTAAAATCTAAAATCTAAAATCTAAAATCGACTGACTGACTGATGGCTACAGTGCCATACTTTCCAAGAGCCGCCAATTATTGTTTTTCATAATTGAATGACTGACTAGCTCGAACATTTGACGGCAGTGGTTATTGGTTTGCAGCGGTAGTTCCTCATTTTTAATCACGAAGTTCATGCGAACCTCTGAGTCGCTGGCCGTGTTTTTTTCGATTAGGACTTCTGCTGTGACAAGTTTCGGAATCGAAACTTGACCGGGAATTTCGCGAGCCATGAGGGAATCTCCTGTATTGTAGATAATATCAAGATTGCATGACTCTAAAATTTCAATCAGGGACTGACGGAGACGGTCGATCGGAACTGCAACGATAAAAAAACCAGTATAACGAGCCATAGAAAACTCCAACCATGAGGCACTTAGACTTTATTATCATACCGAACCTAGAACAGATATACGGAAGGATTCATATTTATTTTATTGAGGTGCAAAGTTAGGCAATGAAGGGCAAACTTATCGTATTTGAGGGGGTAGAAGGTGCAGGAAAAACTACTCAAATGCAGCGATTGATACATTCGCTGCAATCAAGTTATTCGCAGAAAGTCCGATTGGTGGCTACTCGCGAACCGGGGGGTACGGAGTTGGGACAAGGACTGCGGCATTTGTTACTCAAACAAGATCCGGGTGAATCTGTATCCGACCGAGCAGAATTACTCATGTACGCGGCCGATCGCGCTCAGCACGTCGAAACTTTTCTTAAACCCGAGTTATCCAAGGGAACGATTGTTTTATGCGATCGCTTTACAGACTCTACGATCGCTTATCAGGGCTACGGCCGCAATCTTAACTTAAATTTAATTAAGCAGTTGAATGCAATTGCCACCGCCGGCTTGGAAAGCGATCTGACTTTGTGGCTGGATATTAATGTGGAGGCGGGTTTGGCGAGGGTAAAGGCTAGGGGAGAGCGCGATCGGATCGAGCAAGCTGATTTAAAGTTTCACCGCCAGGTACAGCAAGGTTTTACGGAGTTAGCCCAGGAAAATAAATATCGAATTTTCCGGATCGATGCCGATCGCCCTGAAGATGCAATCGCTCAAGAAATTCAAGCAATCGTAACTCGCAAATTAAAAGCTTGGGGCTATTCAAAAAATCTCAATTCTGAAAAGTAGGCTGACATAGGTAGCCAGAAACCGGGTTTTTACGAAATATTTGCTAAAAATCCTCAATATCGAGGAAAAACCCGATTTCTTCGTTGTAACTAACTAACCGTAGGGTGCGTCAGGGGGCAAAATTCTTGAATCGGTAGTCATCACATTCAGCCCCCCTGACGCACCCTACAATAACTACAATAACTAAAAAAAATATTCCATCCATTAAATCCGTTACATCCGTTACAGAATCCGTTGCTGAACTACCTTCTTCCCTCTTCCTTCTTCCTTCCTTCTACCTTCTTCCCTCTTCCTTCTTCCCTCTTCCCTCTTCCTTCTTCCTTCTTCCTTCCCAAACATGGATTATTTCACATCATTAATCGGACAAAATCGAGCCGTAGAATTGCTAACCCAAGCAGTCGATCGCAACCGAATTGCTCCCGGTTATCTATTTGTCGGCTCTAACGGCATCGGCAAAAGCTTAGCAGCACAGTGTTTCATCGAGCTTTTATTCTCAGCCAATCTTCCCGAAAGGCGATCAACAGAATCCGTACAAAATCGTGTGAGACAGCGAAACCATCCAGACTTGCTCTGGGTAGAACCAACATACATGAACCAAGGCAAACGGCTGTCCCCAAAAGAAGCAGAAGAAGCCGGTTTAAAGCGGAAAGCACCGCCCCAAATTCGCCTAGAACAAGTTCGAGAAATCGGTGAATTTCTGAGCAGGCCGCCCCTAGAAGCTGGGCGTTCCGTCGTAGTATTGGAACAAGCAGAAACAATGGGCGAGGGAGCCGCTAACGGGTTGCTAAAGACCTTGGAAGAACCGGGAAAAGCCGCCCTAATTTTAATTGCTCCGACTGTGGAAACTTTGCTACCCACATTGATTTCCCGCTGTCAAAAAATCCAGTTTTCCCGGCTGAATCCCCAAGCAATGGCACAAGTTTTGCAGCAAGCAGGATTCGCCGAGATTTTATCCCATCCCGAGGTAATGGGTATGGCTCAGGGAAGTCCTGGGGAAGCAATTGCTATTTGGCAGCAACTGCAATCAATACCCGATGATTTTCTGCAAAAAGTGAAGCAGTTACCTCAAAATCTGCGATCGGCTTTGGAATTAGCCAAGGAAATTGATAAAACCTTAGATACTGAATCTCAGTTGTGGTTAATAGATTATTTACAGCATTGTTACTGGCAGCAATTTTTGGCAGGCCGAATTAGCCGATCGCCCTTAGAACCCTTAGAAAAAGCCCGACAATATTTGCTAAACTACGTACAGCCGCGATTAGTTTGGGAATGCACACTGATGGGAATCTGTCAACCATAATCAGAGTGCCAAGTTTGATCCCAATACGATAACTAAATAAATCCACTTAATTAAACATAAAATATTGAGCACTAAAAAGCTTACTGTGTATGTCTTATCACTTCTCTCGGGACGATAACTAAAGCCGTCCTCCGACTTCCATTTCTGTTCTTCCTTCTTCCTTCTTCCTTCTTCCTTCGATCAACAGTCAACAGTCAACAGTCAACAGTCAACAGTCAACAGTCAACAGTCAACAGTCAACTCTTCCTTCTTCTTAACACAATGGAAAAAGCCACATTTGCTGCCGGTTGTTTTTGGGGAGTCGAACACAAGTTTCGCGCCGTTGCGGGTGTCGTCTCTACTGCTGCGGGCTATACAGGAGGTCATTGGGCGAATCCCTGTTACCTGGATGTTTGCGCGCGAGTCACCGGTCACGCTGAATCAGTGCTCTTGGAGTACGATCGATCGCAAGTGAGTTACGAAACGCTGCTAGATATATTCTGGAACTGTCACGATCCAACCCAAATCAATCGCCAAGGCCCCGACAGAGGCGAACAGTACAGATCAGTGATTTTTTATCATAATTCCGAACAAGAAAAAGCCGCCCGTGAGTCTAAACAAAAATTACAAATCTCCGGTAAATACGACAAAAATATTGCCACTGAAATCCTACCCGCTGGTGATTTTTATCTAGCAGAGGATTACCACCAGCAGTATCTGGAGAAAAAGCGGCAGCCATCCCCGTAGACGAATTTATTGGTATCTACCTACTTAGTTATTAGTCGTTAACTATATTCTGTCCGCCCTAAGCTGTTGTGCATTTAAGCAGCGCTCCAAACATCACCCTTATTTTTAATTAAGAGGGAAAAATATTTAGTTTTGCAGTCTTGCCTGTTTATTTGCTAAGCTATAAATTGCGCTCTGTCAATAAACCTTATATTTATGCACAGGTTATTAACTGGAAAACTGCGGGTAGACTGTTTAACCATACCGATCGCAAATCTTCCAGCAAATCTATCGGGTACTAAAATTGTACAGCTTACTGATTTTCATTATGACGGGAAGCGGCTGTCGGAATGGTTGCTAGAAGAGGCGATTGCAGCGGCTAATGAAGCGGAACCAGACTTGATTTTTTTAACCGGAGATTTTATTACCTACGATCCCGCACCTATTTATGACTTAGTGCAGCGCTTGAAAAACTTGCAAAGTCGGGTGGGAATTTACGCTGTTTTAGGCAATCACGATCACTATTACCCAGGGGCAAAAATTAAGGTTGCTAATGCTTTGAATAATGCAGGTATTCGGGTTTTATACAATGAAGCAATTTATCCTTTAGGCCATGAATTAGCTTTAGTTGGGTTTGCGGATTTTTGGTCTGGCGATTTCCAACCTGAACCTGTAATGGTATCAATTAATCCGGCGATTTCTCGGATTGTATTGTCTCACAATCCTGATACTGCTGAAATTTTGCAAAAGTGGCGGATTGATTTGCAGTTTTCTGGACACACTCATGGGGGTCAAATTGTTATTCCCGGTATCGGGCCTTTGTATGCTTGGGTGAGAAAAATTGGCTATTTGATTCCTGAACCAATCCGAAAGTGGATTCCTTTTATGTCGGCTTGCGATCGAGTAGTTTGTCACTGGGAATGGGCTAGCGGTTTGCATCGGGTTGGGAGTAACTTGCTGTACGTGAATCGCGGTTTGGGAACTTATGCGCCCGGGAGGCTATTTTGTCCGCCGGAGGTGACAGTTATTACTTTGGTTTGTCAAGAAGACTCGGCGGTTGAAACCGCTTCTCTACAGACAAAACCCGCTTCCGCGGGTTGAAGACTGGACGGTTAAAATTAGGTTGTTTTCTTCAGTCTGCGGAGGCGGACTTAGTTTGTGTAGACGCGGTTTCAACCGCCGTCCTATCTTCTCCAAAGCGATAGCCTCTCCCGTAGACTGTGTGAATTAAGACGCATTCGCCGGAGGCTTCTATTTTGCGCCGTAGCAGGCGAATTTGAGCGGCTAATACGTTGCTGCTGGGTTTTTCTGCTTCACTCCACAAATATTGATGGATTTGTTCGTGTGTTAGTATTTGACCGGGATGGCGCATTAGGTATTCTAATAGTTGACATTCTTTTTCTGATAGGTCAATTGTTCGATCGCCCCGATACGCTATTTGATTGTCGTAGTCTAGGTGTAAATCTGCCACTTGCAGCCGCCCGATAGCGACTTCGGCATCAAAAGTTGGGGGGCGGCGCAGCAAGGCGCGGACTCTGGCTAGGAGCTCTCGCAGTTCAAAAGGCTTGACTAGATAGTCGTCTGCGCCTGCGTCGAGTCCCTGTACGCGATCGTCTAGGGTGTCTTTGGCGGTGAGAAATAGGACTGGTGTATTCCGCCCTTGCGATCGCAATTGCTGACAAATTGCCAATCCGGTTTGTCTCGGCAGCATCCAATCTAAGATTAGCAAATCGTAAGTTTTCTGCATTGCTAAATTGCTGCCAGTTGTGCCATCAAACGCGACATCGACTGTATAACCTTCGCGGGTTAAAACTCGACTCAAAGGGTCAGTCAACTCAACTTCATCATCAACTAAAAGAATCCGCATTCAGATTTTAGATTTTAGATTTTAGATTTTAGCATCAATTACACAAAGCTTGTAGACAAGCAGGTTTTGTTGGGGTAAACCCCGGGTATTTGCCCCACCTGTGGGGAGGTTGCGGTCGCGAACTAGGTTAAGTAAACTGATTTTTACTATATTTTAAAATGTGCAATACTTTCGGATTCGCTGTAAGCTGCTGCTAGCCATTCCTGCATTGCAGGCAGTGCCAATAGTGTATCAGCATAAGCTTGTGCTTGTGGATCTAATTTGACTTCGTAGGTGACAAAACGCATGACAATGGGGGCAAACATGGCGTCAGCAATTGTGAATTTTCCGAACAGCAGATCGCCACTGGTGCCTAATTTTTGGCGGCATTCGCGCCAGATGGTGCAGATGCGATCGATCTCTGCTTGGACACCGAGAGTCATTCCTTCTCCGGGATAGCGGTTGCGGCAGTCCATCGGCATATTTTGGCGCAGATTTTGGAACCCTGCGTGCATTTCAGCGCTGATGGAACGGGCGATCGCCCTTTGCGCGACATCCGCCGGCCACAAATGGTGCGCGTAGCGATCGGCAACGTACTCGCAAATTGCTAAAGATTCCCACACTTTCAAGTCGCCATCGATTAAAACAGGCACTTTTCCCGAGGGAGAATAGCGCCGAATTTCCGCGTGGGTTGTCGGCTCGTCTAGGGGGACTTTAACTTCGGTAAATTCCAGTCCAGCTTGTTTCATCACCAGCCAAGCACGCAGCGACCAAGAGGAATAATTTTTGTTGCCGATTACCAGAGTCAATTTTGTCATAGTTTAGCTTTCAGCTATTTGAGATCGCCCGTTAAATTTTAAGTTTTAGAGTTAAATACACAAAGGCGTGATACAGAATGACGATCGTCTTCGAGAGCTTCGTTAACGCGCGTTAGCGAAGCCCTCGAAGACGATCGCCCGTTTTCTGCACCAGCCTCTGCAAGCATTTTACATTAACAGCCTCCCAGCGTTCCGCGTTTTTCTGCAAACGGCGCTCGGGGGGCTGTATCGATGATCACACCTGATTTGGTATTGAATCTTTTTCCGTGGAGTTTGACATCGTTAGCGGTAGGTACGACCACTGTATAGTGCATTTCCTCTGCCTCTACACCGCCGCCTGAGAGGATTTCATCTACTGTAATTTTCAGGGAATCCGGGTCTACACTGTGAAAATTTTCGTCAATTTCTTGATTGTTTTCCATACCGATCGCCCTTTTAAGAAGTGACTAATAAAAAAAATACTATATTTAGTATATCCTCAAACAAAGGATTGAGCAATACCCGAACTTTATTTTTCGCTATGAACTCTATATGTTATTCTGAATTTGGTAAAAGCTGTTTCTGCTTGTGCCGCGATCGCCCCTTCTCAAATTGAGCAATTTACACTCTAAAAATTGACATGATTACTGTTGCACTTCCCAAAGGCGGACTGTTAGGAGATAGCATTAGGTTGTTTAAATCAGTTGGATTAGACTTCAGTGCTTTTCTCGATTCCTCTAACCGACAACTTCAAATTTATGACCCCACCGGAACGGCAAAAGCTTTGCTAGTCAGGACGCACGACGTACCTGTTTATGTGGAATACGGTCAAGCTGATTTGGGGATTGCGGGTTATGATGTTTTGCGGGAAAAAAAGCCGAAAGTTGCTAATTTAATTGATTTAAAATTTGGCAAGTGCCGGCTGTCGGTGGCGGTGAAGGAATCTAGTTCCTATCGGCGAAGTGTGGATTTGCCACCTCACGGTAGAGTTGCTTCTAAGTTCGTCAATTGTGCTAGGGAATATTTTCACAATTTGAATTTACCGGTAGAAATTGTGCCGCTTTACGGTTCTGTGGAGTTGGGGCCGATTACGGGTATGTCGGAGGCTATTGTGGATTTGGTTTCGACTGGCAAAACTTTGCGTGAAAATGGTTTGGTAGAAATTGATGTTTTGTTTCAAAGTTCAGCTTATTTGATCGGTCATCCTTTGAGTTACCGTTTGAATGCGGGGGGGGTTAATGAGTTGATTGGGAAGTTGAGAGAGCAGATTTTGACGGCGGTTTGATGTGCGATCAAATTATAATGTTATCATAGGTTGGTAGTAAGAGTCGGCGGTTTCAACCGCCACTATACTAAGTCCACCAGTGCGGACTGGAGAATAAATTTGGTATACTACAAATAGGTTTTATTTAGTTCATTTCTGAGCGGCTACTTACAGGTATCAGACCTAGTTTTTCGTGGCAGCGGGTTATATAAAAACTGACGACTGTATCAGCAGGGTTTTGTTCGATTAGTTGCTGAAAATATCCTAAGGCGGCGACAAATCTTTCGGATTGCCATCCTTGAATTCCTTTGTCAAATAAAGCCTGGGTAAGTTGCTTTGCCTCGGAGTCAGGACTCGATGCGGGCCATATTTCGTAGATTTCAATGGCTTGCTGTTTGCCACGCGGGGTTACTCGATCGATCCAGCGATAGTAGTAATTGTTGCTTGGCGAATCGCTGTCCGCAGCAGTCGCCTGAGAATTTGAAATCATATTCTCCGATGTTTCGGCTTCCAAGTCGCACTTTAATAATAGACTTTCTTTTGAGTTTGAGTTCGGATTTATGCCATTGACAAATTCTCTCGCATGAACGATCGCATTTTCACTAACAATAATTTGGCAGCCGTATATTTTGGTTAAATTTTCTAACCGAGAAGCTGTATTTACCACATCACCGATAACTGTAGAGTCCATCCGGCGATCGGAACCCAAGGTGCCGATCATGCCGATACCCGTGTTAATTCCCGTACCGATATTGACGGGATATTCTAAATTGTATTTGTGGCGATCAGCATTAAATTCCTGCAAACTTTCTTGCATTGCTACTGCTGCTTCGATCGCATTTATAGCGTGAGAATGCGGCTGGTCAAATACTGCCATGATGGCATCGCCGAGGTATTTGTCAATAAACCCGCCGTGGGACGTGATACATTCGTTCATTTTAGTAAAAAAAGCGTTCAGCCATTCAAAAGTCTCACGGGCTTCTTGCGATTCGGCAATCGCAGTAAACCCGCGAATGTCGCAAAATAAAATAGTCAGCTCTTCTTGTGTGACATTGCCCAACTGAATTGATTCGATCCCTTTAGGTGCAATTCGTTCGAGAAGCTGCTCCGGCACAAATAGGTGAAATTTTTCGGAAAGATATTCGTTGGCTTCCCAAGCTGCGGCAATTTGGCGTTTGCTTTGCTCTTTTACCTGCTGGTTGAATAGGGAAGATCCAACTTGCGATCGCATTTGACTCAACTGCAAAATGTTTTCAACTTTCGCCAGCAGCAAGCGACTGTTAAAAGGCTTGGTTAAATAATCATCCGCCATTATTTCTAACCCTCGGAGGCGAGAGGTTTCGTCATTGAGGGCTGTCAAAAAAATTACCGGTACAGTTTGCAATGCCGTATCCTGCCGCAGGATTTCGCACACATCAAAACCGTCCATATCCGGCATCATAATATCGAGTAAAATTAAATCTGGTCGAGATTCGCGGGCGAGGGATAGCGCTTCATCGCCAGATAGCGCTGATACTGTGGCATATCCTTTTATATGCAATAACTCTTCCAGTAAAATCAGATTAGCTGGCTCGTCATCAACCAACATGATGCAGGGCGACTTGTGTGACATGGAATATGATATAATACATTGAATTTAGCTCGGGATTTGCGGGTGGAGAGGCTCGAAACCTGGTTGATTCGTATAATTTATCGTTAATAAACTCGATATTTTTCGCAGGAACCGGGTTTCAGAGGCAGGGCAGGCGCAAGTCCTATAGACATTTATCTACTATTGAGTCTAACTTCTCTAGTTATAACTTGTAATAAATCGCATTGCTAGAACTACAAATAATTATTGTTAGTTGAGAAAAGAGCGGATAGTGGCGATCGCCAAATTCAGATCCAGCGGCTTGCTCAAATAAGCCGAAGCGCCAGCTTCAAAACAGCGCTCGCTGTCACCAGGCATCGCCATCGCCGTCACCGCAATCATCGGTACCGACTCCCAGACAGGATCTGCTTTGACTCGGCGCATCAACTCAAACCCATCAACATCGGGTAACTGAATGTCCATCAAAATCAAATCCGGCAGCAACTCGGGCCCAGTAGAGGCGGCAAGGATGCGATCGAGCATCGCCTTACCATCGGCGAGAATCTCTACCCCGAACCCCTCCAATTCCATTACCTCCGAAATTAACATTTGGTTAAAAGGCTGGTCTTCCACCACTAAAATCCGCTTGCTACCAATTGGTAAAGCGATCGCAGAAGCAGGAAGCAACTTGACATCCAAAGCACAAGCAGCATAGCTTCCCAACTCTTGACGCATCTCCGTCAAAGGCAGCCAAACGCGGAACAGACTACCGCGATCGCAAACAGATTGAAAAGAAACAGTTCCCCCGTGCAATTCCGCCAGACGCTTAGTCAAAGCCAAACCCAAACCTGTACCTTCGTGGCGCCTAGTCAGGGAAGAATCGACCTGTTGAAAAGGTCGAAATAGAAAGTGCCAGCGGTCTTGAGGAATGCCGATCCCAGAGTCTTTTACCTCCAAACAAAAATAAGGAGTGCTGGCATTTACAGGAGAACAATCCGGCCGATAGTCGCCATCCATTTCGCTGCCGTAGGCTAAACGCCCGCTGAGTTTAACTTGTCCCTGTTCCGGCGTAAATTTGATGGCATTGGAAAGTAAATTAATCACAATTTGTCGCACTCGCCGTTCGTCTAGCAAAACGTTAGTAATGCGGTAGTCGAGTTCTAAAGACAAAGCGATCCGCTTTTTGTCTGCCCGTAGCTGAATCATTTTCAGACAGTCTGTTGCGAGTTCGTGAACGCGCACAGGCTGTAAATCTAGTTCTACTTTCCCAGCTTCAATTTTAGAAAGATCGAGAATATCGTTGATTAGCTGCAACAAGTGCTGACCGCTTTTTTCGATCAGTTCTACATAGTTGATTTGTCGATCGCTCAACTTGCCGGA
Organism: Microcoleus sp.; assembly: GCA_039922675.1. Classification (GTDB taxonomy): domain Bacteria; phylum Cyanobacteriota; class Cyanobacteriia; order Cyanobacteriales; family Microcoleaceae; genus Microcoleus. Next base: position 3,607 of record JBDTEI010000114.1, on the reverse strand, counting down.
TGTTTGGCGCAGTAGCAAATCTGAAAAGCCGAGAATGCTGTTGAGAGGCGTCCGCAATTCGTGGGACATCGAGGCTAAAAACTCGGATTTTAACTGAGAAGAATACTCTAATTGTTTGTTAACTTGGCGCAGGTTTTCTTGTGTTTTAGCGCGTTCGATCGCGGCCCCAAGAGTGCGACAAGCAGCCTCCAACACTTCTTGGTGGAGGGAGGCTTGCAATTTTTTGACGTTGCGGGACTCCAGCGTCAGCACTCCGATGATTTGGCCGTCGGTAGATGCGATCGGAAAAATGCCCAATTGTCCGATTCCCGGATGCCGAAATTGCGGCACAGCATTGGGATGTTGGGCATAATCCTCGACAAACAAAGGTTGACCAGTTTGCACCACTTCCCACAGCAAACCGGTGCCGTAGGGAATGCCTTTGTCGAGCAATTCTTGCATTCCTGCGGCCACGGGTTCGCCGTAACAAGCCAGAAATTGAGTTGAAACTTGGTTGGAAATCGCCGCCGCTTGTCTGTCGTTTCCCTTGCCGCTAATCACTTTCACGTCTCCGAAAGCAGCATTCGTTGCTTCCACCAAATAGCTGAGGGCAAACTGACCTATTTCTTGCAAACTGTGAGAGTTTTGCAATCGTTCCGTTAAGCCTAAAAGAAATGTCAGGCGCCTGACTTCTGCGTTCAAGCTAGCTTGGGATTTTTGGTATACGGTAACGTCTCGAAAGGTAAACAGCCGCCCGCCGCTGTTAGTAATTGTGGCGAATACTTCCAAACAAACTGCATTGGATTGCTCGAAATAGAATGATAAACTTTCATCCTGAGATGTTTGCAGTGCTTGCTGAAACTGTTCCACTGCTGAACGGACAAGTAACCCCGATCGACAATTTCCGCAAACAACAAGTCGCACTTAGGCTTTGTGGCGAGCCATTCTGAGGACAATCCCCAGGTTTCGGCCAATTTTTTGTTGAACAATACTAAGCAGTCAGACGAGTCGAACAGAGCGATCGCATTGTCTACTTGGTTGAGTATCAGTTCTTGGTCTGCCCTCAACTGCTGCAAGTCTATCTCCATTTTTTCTGTGTCTGTAGCTCTTAGTTTTGTTGTCATAACTTTCTACGGATATGGCATGAGTATTTTATAACCCCTTATTTAATTTGACATATTTTTAGGTTTTTGGGCAGTGAGTGCGATCGACCGGCCTTGTGATCTGAGACACTTGCTGGCTTCGGACGGGCGAAGGGAGCGGTTTTTCGACTTGAATCGGCTACACTGCTGGATAATGAGGCAATCGGGAGGGAAAGCATCATGACAGAAAGAGAATCTTTTAATAAGAATACTGTCGAAGTTGATGGCATCCGATTTGAAATATTTGTGTCAAAAACGGTAGTGGTTGTACCCATGCCATTAAAACCCAAATCAAATCATGATACATCGGTCAAGTTATATGTTCGCATTACCAACAACAGGTCAAACTCGTATTGTTTTAGCTTCCATCATAACTTTGTTCCCCAAATTATAGCAGCAGATGGTCAAAATATTAATGCTGGATATCAAGCCGACGGCATTGGATATCCTCACGTATTTGATTTTCACTTAATTAAGCCGGGGAAGTCTGTAATGGTCTTTCCGAATGCCCGTATTGGTTGGGATCGCAAACATCACAATAAAAAAAAACGCGAGCAAAATTTACTATTGTCTCTGCCTTTTACGGGTCGTGAATCTTTGGGATTTCCGCTAAGAGATGTAGGAGATTATTCGATTAGATTGAAGTATGAAGTCACGAATGAATCAGTACAATACTATCATTATTTAATAAATGAGGAATGGTCAAGGTTATACAACGACGATCGACCCAACTATTGCAGCGATGAAGAAATCCTATACTATCATTATTTGATGGAGGAGGAATGGTTTAATGCGATGTGGACGGGGCAAGTATTCACGCCTTATGTAGAGTTTTGCGTAGTGGACACACAGAGTTAAATTACATTCGACCAAGTGTTTGCGGTTGATAACGTTGGTCTTTTGGCTGGCATTGTGCAATGCGATCGACTTTTTGAGTTCCATTGTGCAACAAGTGCGATCGCACTACTACAGAAGTTTTGGGCGGAGTGAACGTCCGGGTTGTTTACACAAACGAGAGTTTGTGAGGTGCGTCGCTATAAGATTGTTGATATTTGTTTGGGATTTTTTGAGGGCGACACACCCTACAAATACTTCAATTCGCTCCCGTCGCGTGAGTGTTTGTATAGACGCGGTTTCACCCGCGAGCGTCTTCTTGTTAGTGTTTCTTGGGATTTTTGGGAAAGGGAATTCCTAAACTTTCGTGAAAAACAAGCTGAGTTTTATAAGTCAAGCGGCGGTTGACTTGTTTGATGATTTTTTCCAAAAGGGCATCGCCGGTTTTTTCAATTAAAGGTTGAGACATCGATCGAATAAACTTGGGAAAGCAAACCCCTACAGCTAAATCCAGCTTCCACGTAGCACTGGTAATCGCAGGCGGTAGCTGGGCGCGTTGCGACGCAGGCCAATCGGCGGCAAACTCGTCAGACGGTATCTCTACTAGCTTCATTGCCGATCGAAAATCCACTTCATATCCAGACGAGGTATAATTCGGAACCGGGATTGTCTTAATCAAATAGCAGCCTTCAGCGTCAGGTGGTAGCAACTCTAAACCAATTCTCGCTTCAACTCGGTAGCCGAAGGCCCCAAAACGCCCGATTAATAGATCGTAGCCGTTTTCGCCGATCGGCTCAGCTTTCATCGGCGAAGCGCACTGACAAAACCAACTCTTGTGATTGTTCAAATGCTCAGCCACCGTAGCAGCATCGGCGTACATCTCCATGCTGTCTTCAAAATGCGTGTGAAACCAAATCGGCTCCACTTCCTCTGTTGCATCCGCACTTCCACTTGCGGGCTGTCTGAAACTCGCATCTGGGTAGTAATTTTCGTCAGAAGCTTCAACAGTTTGATATTCAGCGGAATCCTGCTTCATCATTATGCTCTCCTGTTATACACGCCAATCAGTCGGGTTGGGGATGTGATCTGGGAGTTTCCTCCCTACAATTGAGAAATCGATAGCAACAAAACTTACCCTAATTCAGCATAACTCGACTTATGAAAGCATTTGTAGCAGGAGCCACAGGCCAGACTGGCCGCCGAATTGTCACAGAATTAGTCAAGCGGGGCATTCCCGTCCGTGCTTTAGTCCGAAATCTAGAGACAGCTAGGCAAATTTTACCACCGGAGGTAGAGTTAGTGATAGGGGATGTATTAAATGCGACTTCTCTGCGCGATGCGATCGGCGATAGTACGGTGTTGCTGTGCGCGACAGGGGCAGCCCCTGGTTTTGACCCGACTGCGCCTTACAAGGTGGATTTTGAGGGGACTAAAAATTTGGTGGAGGCAGCTAAGGCTAAGGGAATTGAGCATTTTGTGCTGGTGACTTCTCTGTGCGTCTCTCAGTTTTTTCACCCGCTGAATTTGTTTTGGCTGATTCTGGTTTGGAAGAAGCAGGCGGAGGAGTATTTGCAGAAAAGCGGCTTGACTTATACCATTGTCCGTCCGGGCGGTCTCAAAAATGAGGATAATTCAGATGCGATCGTCATGGC
>JBDTEI010000113.1:0-5127 GCA_039922675.1 Microcoleus sp. | reverse complement strand
CCTCCAAGTCAATTCCCACCAGTTTCGGGCCGCCAGAGGGCACTGAATTTTCCTTAATTTTCGCATGATCTAACAGCCAAAGCCGATCGCGCGCGTCGATGGTCATCCCTTGTACGCACAGCAACTTGTCTGAGGGCGAAGCTAAATCTAGCTTGTGGATTTCTGCATTCGGGTAGGGAACGGGATTACCGTTTTTTTCCTGTGGCTGCTTGAGTTCGGCAACAGTGAATTCTACATCTTCAACCAGCCGCGGGTAGCTGATGAAAATTCGCCCTTGCTTGGATACCGCAACACCGATCGGCATCGCATCCTCGAACAGCGCAACGAGTTCTAGATTGCCAGCGGATTTGTCGGTAGGCAGTGAAGGTACAGCAGCAACAGATTGGGTAGTGGCCAAGTTCACCATTGCACTCATCCTCTTGAGAATAGCCACGATTCAAATAACCAAAAAATCAAAGTTTCATTCCCTCTCCGACAGGTCGAGCCTGTTATTTATCAACAAAACTCAACTGTTTTATGAATAATTCAATGCGTTAAAAGTAACAATTTACAATTCAAACATTTATCTATCTAATGGCTTAGTTGTAATTTATATCTAAAGATAGATATGTGGGTTACTCATCCTTATCTAACTATATAAATGAGTATTAAATGGTATAGAATACTTATGCCTCAAGCCATCAGTATTTATGACGATCGCCTGAAACCGCTGCTGCGCCCTGGTGCTTCACTCCAGAAAGTTGCCAGCGGCGCAGTCTGGAGCGAAGGCCCGGTTTATTTCCATGAAGATGATAGCGTGGTTTTGAGCGACGCTCACGGCAACCGCTTGCTACGCTGGAGTCCCACTGAGGGAGTGAGCGTTTTGCGCGACCCCTCCGACTATCAAAGTGGCAATTACCGCGATCGCGAAGGTCGTCTCGTCTCCTGTTCGTCGGGTTTGCGCGCGATCGTCCGGCGCGAAGACAGCGGCGAATGGCAGGTGTTAGTCGATCGCTACGCAGGAAAGCGCCTCAACAGCCCCAATGACTTGGTAGTCAAGAGTGACGGCACGATCTGGTTCACTGACCCCCCCTACGGCCTCACCGAACCAAACCAGGGATACGGCGGCGAACAGGAACAGCCTGGATGTTTTGTGTACCGCTTCGATCCGGCGACGGGTGCGATCGATCCGGTGGTGACGGATATGTTGCGCCCCAACGGCCTCGCCTTCAGTCCTGACGAACGCATCCTCTACGTGTCGGACAGTTCTGCTTTCAATATGCCCCAAGGTTATCACCACATCCGCGCCTATGATGTTGTGGGCGATCGCGATGTGCGCCACGGCCACGTGTTCGCAGTCATCGATCCGGGTGTACCCGACGGCTTGCGAACCGACCAACACGGCAATATCTTTACCTGTTCCAAAGATAGCGTGCAGGTGTACGCCCCAGACGGCACTCGCTTGGGGAAAATTTGGGTTCCGGAGACCTGCGCTAACCTGACTTTTGGAGGAACTCGGGGCGATCGACTTTTGATTGCTGCTGGCACGTCTTTGTACGCGATCGACCTCAACACTCGCGGGGTGCAATAAACCGCAGGAAAAATGCTGCAATTGTCGGCTATTTACGGATTTGCACTTGAGGTTTAATGATGTCCATTTGGGAATATTTCAAACGATTGGAAATGACAAAATGATTTACAAATTTGCTCTTGGCGTGGCGATCGCATTGCTATTCGCTAAAGTTTCACCTCACCAGGCAGAACTAAGTTTAAAAGTGTTCAGTTCACTCAATCCTGTTTTTCCGGCGGGGCTTCCCGGCTGGGCGCTGTTATTTTTGAGAGCGGGCGTCGGCGGCTTATTCCTGCTGCACGGCTACCCAAAAATAACACATCTTCGAGAGTGGTCTGATTCTATGAAAATGCCGCTGTTTCTTTGTTTTCTCTCAGCAGCATCGATGTTGGCTGGCGGAGTTTGCCTGATTCTGGGATTGCTGACGCTATTAGCAAGTCTGCCGATTCTCGGTTCGATGCTATTCGCGATTTATTTAGACTTATCCCATCGGTTGCCTTTTGTTGCTAGCGATCCTTATTTAATTCCTAAAGGGCAGTATGAAGGGCCTAATGGCAAGGGCGAACCGCCAAGCTGGGAGAAAGCGTTTATGTACTGTTTGATGCTGGTGGCGATCGCAGTTTTAGGGCCTGGAGCCTATTCGCTGGATGCTTTAATTTTTCGAGGGTGAGTTATTTGCAGTCCGCCAGCTTCGAGTATTACGATTTAGCGAGCGCGATTACTCAAGGAAGCAGCTTCCTCAAACCCGACCAAGCGGCGGCATCACCTCTTTTACCCGTAGCTCTGATGGCGATAAATAGGATTAAAGTAGGAAATCTGAGCGTAATTTTGTTTCTGATCAGCCTGTCCATTATTTATCCTCTCTGCTGAGCTTTTTTGGATCTTATGTGGCTCTAGATTTCATAGATTTCTAAGGGTAAATTGTCGGGATCTCTGAAAAAGGTAAACCATTTTTCTGTAATCTCGTCAAAGCGAATTTCTTCTACTTCTACTTGTTGCGATTTTAAGTAAGCAACGGATGCTTCTATATTTTCAACAGCAAATGCTAAATGTCTCAAACCGCAAGCTTCTGGATTGTTCACTCTTGCGGGAGGATGGGGAAATGAGAACAGCTCAATCATCGCGCTGCTGTTTCCAACTTGCAAATCTAGTTTGTAAGAATTCCTCTCGCTGCGGAAAGTTTCTGTGATAATCGAACATCCCAATACTTCTACATAAAACTTTTTTGATGCTTCGTAATCTGAGCAAATAATCGCTACATGATGTATTGTTTTTATTTTCATTTGAAAAAAGTTAGTTATTTTTTTTCAACAGCACAGCAGGTTATTGACAATTATATTTGACTCCGCAACAAAACCTGCTAAATTCAGCGCGATCGCCCTTTATTTTCCCCACTCAAATCTTAATCTATAAATTTATGCAAAAAAAATCGCCCTACTTTGATAAAATGAGAGTTTTGCAGTCAATCACCCCATTTGTATCTCAGGAGACAAGCATCATGGCCCGTATGTATTACGACACCGACGCCAACCTAGACCTCTTAGCCAACAAAACGATCGCGATCATTGGCTACGGTTCCCAAGGACACGCCCACGCCCTCAACCTCAAAGACAGCGGCATGAATGTCATTGTCGGTTTGTATCCCGGTAGCAAATCTGCCGCCAAAGCCACCGAAGCGGGTTTAACTGTTCACCCGGTAGACAAAGCAGCCGCCGCCGCTGACTTCATCATGATTTTATTACCCGATGAAGTTCAAAAAACTATTTACAAAGAACAAATCGAACCTAACCTTTCAGCAGGAAATGTTTTAGCATTTGCTCACGGTTTTAACATTCACTTCGGCCAAGTTGTCCCCCCAGCCGACGTAGACGTAGTAATGGTAGCGCCCAAAGGCCCCGGACATTTGGTGCGCCGGACTTACGAACAAGGCGAAGGTGTTCCGAGTTTGTTTGCAGTATATCAAGATGCTTCTGGCCAAGCGCGCGATCGGGCAATGGCCTATGCTAAAGGTATCGGCGGCACCAGAGCCGGCATCCTTGAAACCACTTTCCGCGAAGAAACAGAAACCGACCTTTTTGGCGAACAAGTAGTTTTGTGCGGCGGTTTAAGCGCCTTAATTAAAGCTGGATTTGAAACCTTAGTTGATGCTGGATATCAACCGGAATTAGCTTATTTTGAATGTTTGCATGAAGTTAAACTTATCGTTGACTTAGTAGTAGAAGGAGGCCTCGCTAAAATGCGCGACAGTATCTCCAATACCGCAGAATACGGCGATTTAACTCGCGGCCCCCGCATCGTCACCGATGACACCCGCGCCGAAATGCGGAAAATTCTCAGCGAAATTCAATCCGGTCAATTTGCTCGCGAATTCGTTCTGGAAAACCAAGCCGGCAAACCGGGCTTTATCTCCATGCGCCGTCAGGAAGCAGAGCATCCGATTGAAGAAGTGGGCAAAGATTTGCGCGCGATGTTTAGCTGGTTGAAAAAGCAGGCTTAATCGATTTTAGATTGTAGATTTTAGATTGTAGATTTTTTGTTCAATCTAAAATCTGAACTGCTAACTAATGGTAGGGTGCGTCAGGGATAAAATTATTGAGTAAGCTATCAAAACATTCTGACCTGACGTACCCTACAATAACTGAGATGCTCCCTTCTTCCTTCTTCCTTCTTCCTTCTTGCAAAACTATCGACTGGGACTAGATTTTTTTTGCAAGTTATCAATATCCCGTTCCGTTTCCTTGTTTAAATCTCTCGGCTTCACCCATGAAGGCCACAACCCGACGAAGAACTTTCTACTTGCTACGCTGGTATCTCTTAGAGGTTTGGGGAGAAAAGTTAAACTGTCACCGTAAAGGGTAAACAGGGCTACAAACAGAATCAACAGCGGGATAATATTTTTTTTAGGCATAGCAGTTTGGGAGTTAAGTTTGTAAAAGTGCTTTTCTATATTTTGCCCTTGCACGGACAAAAAATATCAGCAACGGCTCAAGAAAAAGAAACCAGGCATAAGATGGGGAGGGCAGGTTTTGCCTTGATACATCGGCTGGTATCATAGATTGTTATCTAAACCCGCCCCTACAAAATGCTATTGTTTTTTTAAAATCACCTACTTAAATAGAAAACTCGTATAAATTAAACCGGGTTTCTCGCCTGTGCGTGGGAAATCAAACTGTCAGAAGTACAAATAAATATTAGATGGGGAGGGCGGGTTTTGCCTTGATACATCGGCTGGTATCATAGATTCTAGGCTAAACCCGCCCCTACGAGATGGGGAGGGCGGGTTTTGCCTTGATACATCGGCTGGTATCATAGATTGTTAGCCAGCACCCGCCCCTACAAAATGCTAATGACTAATGACTACTTATTCCCTTGAATGAAAGTTTGCACGACTGCATTAGTTTCTGGAGAAATTTCTGTTACTAGACGCACTGGAATTGCATTTGTTGAAGCAAATTGTGCGTATTCTGGCGTTAGAAAGATAGCATATTTGTCAGCTTCATCCGTTAGTTGAGCGGCCATTGCTAGACTTATAGCTTTAATATAATTGCGGATGCTAACTGCTTTGTCGCCGACAAGTT
>JBDTEI010000112.1:0-6715 GCA_039922675.1 Microcoleus sp. | reverse complement strand
CAAAATTCATCCAGCGGTTGAGTTGCAGGATGACCCATTCTGTGAGGGGCGACAGGCCCCAGTACAGGGCCAAAGACCATAATGACGCACCGGCAATCGCAGTTGCGTCTATGGCAAAACTAAAGGGAAAAATTTCAGTAAGCATTGCTGATGTGTGTTATGAATTTGAGATTTCAGACGACATCCAAAATCCCGGACTAAACTATAGTGTCAAGCAAAAGCTCGATCGAATTCAACCGCAGCAAGAATTCCGCAGGAAAATATTTTTCACTTACCCGCAGCATTCAGCCCGGAGCCTTGACACGAGTTGTGCATAGGGTAAGATACACGTTGGTCAACTGATTCGCTAGTGGGTAGAGCACGCGAGGCAATCTTGCAGCGAATTGACACAACAGACAACGCAGATTCGCAAATACATTAAACTTTGAGGAGTTAAATAAATCGTGCAAGACTCTACAAGCCCGCTAACGGTAAAACGCTTTTTTCGCGCTAGACACATACTACTGTTAGCTCTTTCAATCTGTATCGTGGTGATTAGCCCTTATTTGCAGCAGCAGTTAGTCATGGCTCAGTCAGCTTTACCAAGCAGAGTCGCTACGGGTAATTTGTGGCAAGAAGCTTCTTTTCCCGTCGAAAGTTTTGAAGCCTACAGTTCCCCCTTTGGCCCCCGCAGCGGGGATTTTCATTACGGTTTGGACATGGCGGCCCCGGAAGGCAGCTACATTCGCAATTGGTGGGGCGGGCAAATTGTGGAAGTTTGGGAAGATGGCCGCTGCGGTACTGGTATGATTGTGCGATCGGGAGAATGGGAACACATCTACTGTCACCTCAGAGGCCGAGTGCTAACAGCTAACGGCGGACGTTATTATACCGATCGCGAAGGCGGCCTGCAAACTTGGCAGGGTCAAACTGTGCCGGCCGGTGCGAGAATTGCCAGAGTTGGGATGACTGGCCGCACGTCTGGCCCTCACTTGCACTGGGGATTGAAGTACAGTGGCCGTTGGGTAGATCCGGCTTTGGTACTTCGCGAAATGTATTCTAATCAGTCTTAATTAGTCATTGGGCATTGGCCAAACAGGGCATTGGCCAAACAGGGCATTGGCCAAACAGGGCCAAACAGGGCATTAGTCATTAGTTAGTAATCAGAGGGAAGAAGTATTACGCAATGCCCACTCTTACCAATGACTACTGACCAATGACTAAGGACTAATGACTACTGACTAATGACCAATGAATCTTTTTTGGTCAACTCGGAATATCGATCGACAATTTTGCGGAATTCATCACCATCGATCGTTTCTTCATCCAACAGCACTTCAACCAGCTTGTCTACCAAATGGCGGTTTTCGCGGATTATCCGGCGGGCTTCTTCGTAGCAGTGAATAGCAATTTCCCGGACTTGCCGATCAATCTTGATAGCCATTTCTTCGGAATACTCGGCCCGCGAATTCCAGCTTTGGCCCAAAAACACCTCATTGTTCGGACTTTCCAAAGCCACAGGCCCCAAATCCGACATTCCGTAAAGCGTTACCATCTCCCTCGCTAGCTTGCTAACTTCAGTGATATCGCTGCTGGCGCCCAAAGTTACTTCGGCATCGCCGTAAACTTCTGCCTCCGCCGCCCGTCCCCCCAAAGCTACTGTAATCCGGCTTAACAGCCATGCGCGACTCCTCAAACCTTCGCTGTCGATCATTTCGTCGTCGAGCACGTAGTTGGCAAAGCCTGCAATGCCACCGGAACGCGGAATGATCGTTACTTTTTCTAGGGTGTCGGTATTTTTGAGCATCGTTGAGACGAGAGCGTGTCCGATTTCGTGGTATGCTACAAGCCACTTTTTCTTACTGTCCAGCAGCGGGTTGAGCGTCAGCCCGATCGTGATTCGGTCGATCGCATCATTAACTTCTAAGTTACCAATCGTGTCTTTGCGCCGCCTCGCGGTGAGAATAGCTGCTTCGTTGAGCAAGTTTGCCAAGTCAGCGCCGGAAAAGCCGGGAGTGCGACGGGCAATCATGTCTAGGGCAACTTCCTCGTCGAGTTTTTTGTTGCGCGCGTGCACTTGCAAAATCCCCAAACGCCCTTTGTAGCTGGGCAAATCTACCGTTACTTGTCGATCGAACCTACCTGGCCGCAGCAAGGCACTATCGAGCACATCAGGGCGGTTAGTCGCCGCAATCACAATCACGCCGCTGTTACCCTCAAAGCCGTCCATTTCTGTCAGCAACTGGTTGAGAGTTTGTTCGCGTTCGTCATTTCCGCCCCCGATACCAGCGCCGCGCTGCCTTCCTACCGCGTCTATTTCATCGATGAAGACGATGCAGGGGGAATTTTCTTTAGCTTTTTTGAACAAGTCGCGGACGCGGGAAGCGCCGACTCCGACGAACATTTCCACAAATTCCGAACCCGATATGCTGAAGAAGGGAACGCCTGCTTCGCCTGCGATGGCTTTTGCCAACATTGTTTTACCGGTTCCCGGAGGCCCGATTAACAAAACTCCTCTGGGAATTTTGGCGCCGATGGCGTTGAAGCGTTCGGGTTTTTTCAGGAAAGTTACGACTTCTTGCAGTTCTTCTTTAGCTTCTTCGATTCCTGCTACGTCGTCGAACATCACGCCGGTTTTGGCTTCCATTTGGAAACGGGCTCGGGATTTGCCGAAGTTCATGGCATTTCCTTGCGATTGGGTCGATCGACGCAGGATAGCCATCAACACTGCCAACACTGCGAAAATTACCAGCAAGTTTACTACTAAACTGACTGCGGCGGCATTGTCGGCTGTTTCTTTGACTTCAAAGTCGATCTTTTTGGCGCGAATTTGCGAGTAAAGTTCTCGGTTGTTGTAGTCGAAGAGAGTAACTATTTGGGCTTGATCTGTTTTTTGATCTTTGAGCTTAACTTTGGCAATTCTTTGGATTTCGTCTATTTCGACTTTACTGACTCGTCCTTTTTCTATGTTGTCGATGAGTTGGCTGTAACTCATGGTGTTGTTTGGCGCGCTGTCGGCAAAAACCGGGGTCGAGAGCAATATTCCTTGAGAAATCACCAAACTGCCCAGGATGCGCCAAAGATTCCGTCCTAGAATTGATTTTTTAGGATTCTGCTGGCTCGATTTGTCTTTGTTTACAGCTAGATGCCCCAGCCATGCGTGTTTCCAAGAATTTTTCATATATATTGCTGTGCCCAAGGTTGAAGACTGCCAAGATTGACCGCTTGTGGTTTGCTACGTTCGTTTATTTTAACAAGATGCCGGGTGTTGAATGGGTTTATCTCTCGCTGGGATCTCAATAGGCCGCTCAACAGGGCTGGATTTTGAACCCACTGCGACTCAGAAACCGGGTTTTTTACAGAATCTGTCGGCTATAACCAAGGATTTTGGCAAAAACCCGGTTTCTCGGCCATGTCGTAAATCTAAAATCCAAAATCTAAAATCGATTGACATTTGCCGATCGCACTTGATACATTAATCATACTCGTAATGAGTACGGCTTAGTCAAGTAATGATTGTTTTTAAGTTTTATGGTAAAGATAATCGGCATTGGTGGAAGTTTGCGGGCTGGATCTTACAGCCAGTTAGCATTGAAGGTGGCAGCAGAACGGGCGCAAGCCCAGGGCGCGGAAGTTGAAATATTCGATTTGCGATCGATCAATCTGCCATTCTGCGACGGTGAGAATGATTATCTCGATTACCCAGATGTGGAAAAGCTGCGGAATGCGGTAAAGCAAGCCGACGGTTTGATTGTAGCAACGCCGGAGTATCACGGTAGCGTCAGCGGTGCTCTCAAGAATGCCCTCGATTTACTCACTTTCGAGCATTTGGACGGCAAAGTTGCGGGTGCGATCAGTGTTTTGGGAGGGCAAGTTAACAGCAACGCCCTTAACGATTTGCGAACCATTTTGAGATGGGTTCATGCTTGGGTAATTCCTGAACAAATTGCGATCGGACAAGCTTGGAAAGCTTTTAGTCCTGATGGTAAATTGTTGGATGATCAGCTATCTGAACGGTTCGATGAATTTGCTCGGAGTTTGGTAGAAAATACGCGAAAATTGCGAGGAATTTCGTAATTGTATCTCATGACAAATGCAGTCCTGGACGCAACTGGCATAGTCTTGGGGTGCGTCCATTCCCAGAATTTCTCGATTTGAAGAGGTTTTGTCTCTAGCAGAGCACCCTACAAGCTGTAATTTTAACAGTCAACAGTCAACAGTCAACAGTCAACAGTCAACAGTCAACTGAGTTAAAAAGGCATATCGATCATATCTCCGAAAGGATGCGGTACGTCGATCGGCATTCTTCCGGGTTTTGACTCATACTTGTCAATCCACTTTTTGGCCAATTCCAAAGCTTCCTCCTCAGTTTTGGCATTTTGGACGGCGACGTGGCGGTTGCCGCGGCTATCCCAAACCTCGACGTAGAATACTTTCTGGGATTGCATAATCCAACCTTTATAACTGTCTGCTGGTTCCATAGTTAAAATCGTAGAATAATCGGGCGGGAAGTTGGACTGGCGACCTAATTGTAAATATTGCCCCGTGTAAATTGAATTTTACGGGGGTTTCTATAGTATTTTTGGAAAAAAGTCAGTTTTACGGTTAACCTCATGACTAGACTCCTCAAGCAATTATTTAACTGGAGAAATTATCTCCAACAAGCGGCGGCGGCGATCGCGATCGCCCTGATCGCATCCCAGATAGCGGTATTGCCGGCATTGGCGACGGGCGTGTACGAAATGCCTGTGTTGTCGGCGGGCGATCAAACTTGGGTGTTCGACAAAGGCGACGTACTCAGCCGCAGCAGCGAAAGCAGTATCACCAGCGAACTCGACAAGGTGGAAAAGCAAACTGGTAAACAAGTCAGGTTTGTCACCATCCACCGCCTAGACTACGGCGAAACAGTTGCCACTTTTAGCGATCAACTGTTTGAACAGTGGTTTCCCACAAAAGAAGACCGGGCCAATCAAATTTTACTCGTTCTCGACACTGTTACCAACAGCGCGGCAATTCGCACCGGGGAAGGGGTCAAATCCCTGCTACCCGATGAAATTGCCCAGAGTGTAGCTGGGGAAACCGTGCAGGTTCCCCTGCGGGAAGCTAACAAATACAACGAGGCTTTGACTGAGGCCAGTTCGCGCATTGCTACTGTGATGTCCGGTGAACCAGATCCGGGTGCGCCTGAAGTTGTTGACAACATTCAAGTTGAAGGCACGTTTAAGAAAGCTGAAGAAACAGACCAAGGTAATGCCACAGTTATTGTGGTTGTGCTGTTGGTGTTGGCGACAGTGATTCCGATGGTGACTTATTTCTGGTATCAAGGTTTTTCGTAATCGCGTACTGCTAAATCCAATAAGTTGCCTTTTTTTCTAGAAATTCGGTCGGGATGGACTAATCTTGAACGTATTCTCGATCGCTCAACAATGCAATTTCTGCCCGCACAAATTCCCGTCCCAGATAAGCCGCGTGATCTAACATTGTCAGCGGGCTGGGGCGGGTTTCTTCTAGGATTTTGACGCAAAGTTCTTTGGCGGTTCTGCCGCTAAAAAGTGTGCACTGGGTGCGTTCTACTTTGCCGCGGGCGGGGATGGGTTTGCCGGTTTCGGGATCGACGGCGAGGCCCCGATCGTCGATGATGTTGGTGAAGTGTTTGGCGCAAATTAGGCTGGTTTCGCGATCGATGTAGATGATGAAGTAGCCGCCCGGATCGAGGTCGATGTGGCGTTTGGATAGCTTGTCATCGATGGCGGTGAGGTTTTCTAAGGTTTGACTCATGGTTGGGAAAATGCAGCAAATAATAGCTGTTATTGGTTTTGCTATTTCTAGTTTAGTGGGCTGCGGGACAAGTTTGGGAGTTTTTTGGGTGATCGACATTCTAGGCGATATCTGTAGACACGGCAATGCCCTGTCCGGCGCGGGGTTTTTGTTTAAATGAGTATTATTAACCGCAGAGAGCGCAGAGAACGCAGAGTAAAAGAAGAGAGAGAAACAAAATATGTTATTATTGGCGGAGTAACATTTTGCATTAAATTATAAATGAAATTTATAGATTTATTTGCCGGAATAGGAGGTTTTAGACAAGGCTTTGAAAGGGCAGGATTTGAATGCGTTTTTTCCTGTGAAATAGACAAAAACTGCCGGGAAGTTTACAGCAACAACTTTCACGAAAATCCGGCAGGAGATATCAAAGAAATCAATCCTGCTAATTTGGATGAATTTGATGTTTTAGTCGCCGGGTTTCCTTGTCAACCTTTTAGCATTAGCGGTAAAAAGCTTGGTTTTGAAGATACGAGAGGAACGCTATTTTTCGAGATTTTAAAAATCATCAAAATCAAGCAGCCTCAATTTATCGTGCTCGAAAATGTCAAGCATTTAATCTATCACGACAAGGGAAATACTTTAAGAGTAATTATTGCCAGTCTTGAGAGTTTGGGATATAACGTGAACTACCAAATATTAAATGCTAAAGATTTTGGAGTTCCCCAACATCGAGAAAGAATATTCATTATTGGAACTCACGGAAAAGCATTCAATTTTTCTCGACTTCCCACTAAGTTTCCGCCGCAACTCAGGGATTTTTTAGATAAAAAAGATGATTTTGAAATCTTGGACAGTTCTAAATATACTTTAATCGATCGTCCAAAAAAGCAAGTTTCCGGGCTGTTATTTGTAGGTTACAGAAATAAAGGTACTTGGAAAACTGGTGTGAGACCAAATACAGAACATTTGTCAA
>JBDTEI010000111.1:0-2793 GCA_039922675.1 Microcoleus sp. | reverse complement strand
CAAATGCTGACGGGGGATTTGAAGCTAGCCATGTGTTATTCTTCTGATGCTAATGAAGTAATTTCAGATAACGATAAATTGAAGTATGTCGTACCAAAAAGTGGTTCTTCTTTGTGGACTGACACTTTAGTAATTCCGAAAGGAGCTCCCAATCCCGAAGCAGCTTATAAGTGGATTAACTTTATGCTGCAAGCGGATGTCGCTGCTTCTTTAGTAGAGCGGCTTAGTTTTTCAACTCCTTCGGAAGATGCTTATAGTTTATTGTCGCCGGAAGTTAGAGAAAATTCAATTCTTTTCCCCTCGGAAGCTATTTTGAAAAATTGCGAAAGTGTGGCTCCGGTAGGGAAATTTATGGAAGTGTACGATCGCTACTGGACTAAATTAACCAGCGGCTAATCCTCACCCTCCGGGCGGGTTTTACGCGCAGTCTCTGACTCTCACCCAATATTTACATAAACCCGCCCCCTACAGCTCAAAAATCCAAACTATTATTTATGGCTGTTTCTACCAAAACTCCTCCTCCCATTCCTCCGATTTCTCCCGTCAAGGTTGAAACTGTCCCCCCCTGGTCGAAGTGGACAGGCCCGCTGGCATTGCTAGGCCCTTCTGGCTTGTTGCTGCTTTTATTATTAGTAATACCAACTCTGGTGATTTTTCAGCTTAGTTTGGTGCCGAATATTAAGCCGGGAGATTTGGTGAATCCTTCGGGAATCGGCAACTACCTGCGAGTGTTTGAACCGCTGAACCTTCAGGTGATGGGTCGATCGCTCTTTTTTGCCACGGGAACGACTATTCTGTGTTTACTGTTGGGATTTCCCGTCGCTTACTGGATAGCCCTGAATGTCTCGCCCAAGTGGCGGAATTTAACGTTATTGGGCTTTGTGTTGCCGCTGTGGACTTCTTCGCTGTTGCGATCGTATGCTTGGATTACAATTCTGCGTCCTACGGGCGTTCTCAACTCGCTCCTGGGAGTTTTGGGCATTCCTCCTCTAGAATTGTTAAATCAAAGTTCCGCCGTTCTCATCGGCATGGCTTACAGCTATTTGCCTTACATCGTGACAATTCTCTACGCTTCCTTGGAAAAGCTCGATCGCAGGTTGCTAGAAGCATCCCAGGATTTGGGCGCGAATCCGGTAGAAACTTTCTGGCAAGTGACAGTACCTCAAACCATGCCGGGAATTGCAGCAGGCTCGTTGCTAGTATTTATTAGCTGTCTGGGCGATTTTGTCGATCCAGAGTTGCTCGGTGGAGCTTCGAGCATGACGGCGGCTCGTTTGATTTACAATCAGTTTTTGGGAGCCACTCAAAATTGGGGGCTAGGATCGGCTCTGAGTATGGTATTAATCTTTGCAGTGAGTATCGGAATTGCACTTTTACTCAAATATGGCGATCGTAATGCAGTTTAAGAAGAAGGAAGAAGGAAGAAGGAAGAAGGAAGAAGGAAGAAGGAAGAGGGAAGAGGGAAGAGGGAAAAAATAATTATAATTTTCCTAATTACCAATTACCAATTACCAATTACCAATTGCCAATTACAAATCACCAATTACCAATTCCCGATTAACGAGATATGGAAAATACCGCCGACAATCCACAGGAGGAAATACAACCCGATATGTACTTAAAGCCTAAATTTAAGGTTTCTTGGCAGGTAATATTTGCCGTTTTAATGTTTTTTTATATGTACCTGCCCATCCTGGTACTGACATTTTACAGCTTTAACAAATCGCGTTTTAGCGCCGGCTGGGAAGGATTTACTTTAGATTGGTACGTTAAATTATTTAGCGATACGCGGATTTTAATTGCCCTGAGAAACAGTTTAACAGTTGCTTTTTGTGCAGTTGCCATCTCGGCGGTACTCGGCACTTTGATGGCCGTTGGTTTAGCCCGCTACCGCTTTCCAGGCAAAAGTTTATATCAGGGAGTTTCCTACTTGCCGATTATTATTCCAGATATTGCTAGCGCGGTTGCTACTCTGGTATTTTTAGCGGCCCTGGCTATTCCTCTGAGTTTGTGGACAATTGTCGCCGCCCACGTTGTGTTTTGTTTGGCTTACATCGCTCTAGCTGTTTCTACGAGATTGGCAGATTTAAACCCATATTTAGAAGAAGCTGCCTTGGATTTGGGCGCAACGCCTGTAGAAGCTTTTATTCAGGTTTTGCTCCCTCAATTAATACCCGGAATTGTTTCGGGTTGTCTGCTATCTTTTGTCCTCAGCATGGACGATTTTTTGATTGCGAGTTTCACAGCAGGTAGCGGGACTACAACTCTACCGATGGAAATTTTTAGCCGGATTCGGACTGGGGTGAAACCTGATATTAATGCTCTGAGCGTGCTGTTGATAGTCGGTTCTGGAGGATTGGCGTTTTTAGCGGAATATTTGCGCGGCAAAGGCGATCAAAAGCGGGTTCATTAGTCATTGGTCATTGGTCATTGGTCATTGGTCATTGGTCATTAGTCATTAGTAAATATGCTTCGGTTAGCACTTTTTTTGCTAATTTCATTTATGGTTATTGTCCCAAGTGTATTCGATTATGTCTTTTTCATTGTGAGCTATGGGTGGCAATCTCAAGTCCCTGCGATTGCTTCGCTCGTGAGCTCGCAATGACATTAGACCTCTTACAAAAATCCGAAAATACCCTGAAACCATCTGCGTCAATCGGTGTTGCATCTGCCCGATATCTGCGGTTGCTCTATGACTCGAAGATTTTTGCAAGAGGTCTATTATTGTCTAAGTTTGTAGTTGGTAGTGCTAACTCACCTTTTTAGTTAATCTGCATTTAAATTATTATGGGG
>JBDTEI010000110.1:0-5324 GCA_039922675.1 Microcoleus sp. | reverse complement strand
CTTCCTGGATATAACGCTGTTCATCTACTGCGGGTAACTTGCGATTTTGGACAAATTGTGCTATGGTTGCTCCCGTAACTTTGCCGTAAACTACGCATTCCAATAGCGAATTGCTGCCCAAACGGTTAGCGCCGTGAACTGAGACGCAAGCTGCTTCGCCGGCTGCAAAGAAACCGTCTACCAAACTGTCAGCACTGCTGCGAACTTGCCCATCAATATTAGTTGGAATTCCGCCCATTGAATAGTGAGCAGTCGGGCGCACCGGCATCGGTTGGTTGACAGAATCAATTCCTAATAAGCGGTGGGCTTCTTCCCAAGCAAAAGGTATTTTACTCATGATTTTTTCGCGTCCCATGTGCCGCAAATCGAGGTAAATAAAGGGGCCACCTGCACTACCATCGAGATTAATTCCTCGCCCTGCGCGAATTTCTAAGGAAATCGATCGCGATGTAATGTCCCTGGGCGCTAATTCCATCCGCGACGGGGCATAATTGGCCATAAATCGATCGCCCTCCGAATTAATCAAATAAGCCCCTTCACCCCGCACAGCCTCCGAAATCAACACTCCCACCGGATACAAACCCGTCGGGTGAAACTGCACAAACTCCATATCTTCTAGGGGCAATCCAGCCATCGCCACCATCGCCAAACCGTCTCCAGTCGAGGCGTAATCGTTCGAGGTGGTGTTGTAAACCCGACCGTAACCCCCCGTAGCAAACATCACCGCCTTAGCGCGCACGACGGCAATTTCGCCGTCTATCAGGTTGAACATCACTACGCCCTTAGCTTGGCCTGCTTCCAAAATCAGGCGCGTGACGTACCACTCCTGATAAATGTGAACTCCACAGCGGCGCAGATTGTTGACTAATTCGTGGAGGATGGCGTGACCGGTTTTGTCGGCGGCGTAGCAGGTGCGGTTGTGGGAATGTCCCCCGAAAGCGCGCTGGGCAATTCTGCCGTCTGGAAGGCGCGAGAAGAGGACTCCCATGTGTTCTAAATCTATGACTACACCCGGTGCTTCGCGGGTGAGGATTTCTACTGCGTCTTGGTCGGCTAAATAGTCTGAACCTTTTACTGTGTCGAAGGCGTGGGCTTTCCAACTATCTTCGGGATCGACATTTTGCAGGCTGGAGGCCATGCCGCCTTGGGCTGCGACGGAGTGCGATCGAATCGGGTGAGTTTTGGCAACAACAGCTACCTTTAAACTGGGGTCAGTTCTGGCAATTTCCACGGCTGCGCGGCAACCTGCTAAACCGCCGCCTACAATGATTACGTCGTGTTCCAGCATTGTTTGAGTAATTTTGAGTGTTCTCCTCAACTTATCGTGACGCAAAAAAAAACTTCCAATCAAAAGATCGGGAAGTTTTTTAACTTTTGATTGGAATGGAACATGAAAGTCTAAAATTTCAAATTGAACTAGCCGAGAATTTCTACAGGCTGCTGATTGGATTGATTTCCCGTTGCAGAAGGTTGATCTTCGGTAGCGGGGTCTACCGAAAGCACTTGAATGTTATTTAGCAGAGTTGTAACGAAAGCAAACAGCAAAAAGGGCAGAGACAGCACTAAAATCAAGCCGACTGTAGCCAAGGCGTAGATTTGACGGGCGCTGCTCCACAGGGCGAGTGCTGACGCTAGACTCAGGAAGATGACTATCAGCCAAACAATGATTTGACCGTAAATGTCGCCAAAGGTGAGGGTACATTTAAGGCGATAGTTTTGGATGTTACTCATTTGATGCCTCGGGAGATTGCTATTATGACTTGTCGAAAAATACTTTGACAGTCTGTCAGTCGATTTTAGATTTTAGATTTTAGATTTTAGATTTACTCCGCAACAGATGGATCTGGGAGCATGAACTTTAGTCTAAAATTTTGGAATCTCTCCGACTTAAGTGGGGGCATGATACCCATTTTGGGGCGGGTAAATGCCGACTGTGAGTTTATAATTTTAGCTGCTGTAAGTTGCTTTTGGGGTTGTTTTAAACATTTTTATAGAAGTTTGCAACAACACTTTATAAATTTTTACTTCTTATTGGGAAATTTTACCGAAACAAGACTTACGCACTCGCCCGCAAAGAAACCGGGTTTTTACTATTTTGGCGGGCGATCGCACGTCTTTTCGGGAAAAACCGGGTTTCTGAGCTCCCATGCGTCAGTCCTACGAAACCCCAACATTGTAAAGTAATGTTAAGCTGCATGGGTATGGAATCAACCTTGATAGCGTCTTACCTGTGTTTTAGCCCATGTCTTCCGATCGCACATTGTTGATTTCGCGCTGTTTCCTGGCTGGTGTGGGCACGCAAATGTTTGTACACCACCAGCAGCGGATTCCCCAAGAGAGTCCGGTACTGGTGGTGAGCAATCACCGCAGTTTTTTAGATCCTGTGGTGCTGACGGCGGGTTTGGGTCGATCGATCCGGTTTGCTTGTCATCACTACATGGGTCAAGTTCCGGTGGTTCGGGAAGTTGTCACTATTTTCGGCGCTTTCCCCTTGGAAGCACCGGAGCAACGACAGCAGCATTTTTTCTCACAAGCGACAGCCCTGCTGCAAAGTGGGGAGATGGTGGGGGTGTTTCCTGAGGGTGCAGAACCGATGGTGAACGTTACTCAACCGAATACTATGGGGAAGTTTCAGCGAGGATTTGCTCATTTGGCTTTGCGGGCGGCGGTGCCGGATTTGGCGGTGTTACCGGTGGCGATTGCTTCGATAGAGGAAGAGTCGGTGCGATCGGGTTTGCCGCTCAAGTTGTTGAGTTTGTTCGATCCTTCGGAACCTTTGTTCGATCGCGCTGGGTGGCATCCTGTGATAGTTTATCAGCGAGTTAATGTTTTAATCGGCCGTCCTTACTGGATTACGGTCGATCGACAGCAGCAATATCGAGGCAAAAAAGCCAAAGCAGTTGTAGCTGAACTTACAGAACACTGTCAGGGGGAAATTGCACAATTACTCGATCGAGGGTGTTTATAAAGAAGTTCGGCAGCGGATTCTGTAACGGATTTAACGGATGGATATTGGACAAGATTTCATAAATCTTTGATAGAGCCGGTCAACCGCAGATTCAAGGCAGATCAACACAGATTAACGCAGATGAATTCAATAAGAGCGAGGAAATTAATGCAATTGGAGTCTATTGATTGCTCTCGTCTATGATTATCTTCTGTTCTTTACAGCAATCCCCGACTGATAGAGTTCATACAATTTAATTTCTGATTTTAATCATGCCAAATGCTAACAAGGTTCGTTTTCTAACCCCCAAATCGCCGAAAGCCGATCGCGCTAGCGATGCGGAGCATTATCGCCCTTTATTTATATTTCTGCCCGGTATGGATGGTAGCGGGTTGCTGCTGCGGCCGCAAATTTCTAAATTGGCAAATCATTTCGACATTCGCTGCTTAACTTTACCTGCTGATGACATGGCTAGTTGGGAGGTACTTGTCAGCGAAACTATTGCCTTAATTGAAGCAGAAAAGCAAGCTGGAAAGCAGCAGCGGCCGGTTTATTTGTGCGGGGAGTCATTTGGGGGCTGTTTAGCGATGAAAATTGTTTTAGAAGCTCCCCAATTGTGCGATCGACTAATTTTAGTTAATCCAGCTTCTTCATTCCGACAACAGCCTTGGGTGCAGTGGGGTTCCCACCTGACTCAGTGGCTGCCGGCCAACCTTTATCCGTTGTCGGTAATCGGTCTCTTGCCGATATTAGCATCCTTAGGAAAGATTGGGCGCGATGACCGCCACGCTTTGCTAGAAGCGATGCAAGCGGTACCGCAACATACGTCTGTGTGGAGATTGGCGTTAGTGCGATCGTTTAATGTGGATGAAAATCAGTTGCGTGCGATCGAACAGCCGACGCTCGTAATTGCTAGCGGTGCCGATCGCCTGTTGCCTTCCATAGCAGAAGCGAAGCTTTTAGTCAAGGTAATTCCGAATGCTGAAATGGTGATGCTAGCTAATAGCGGTCATGCTTGTTTGTTGGAAACAGATGTTGACCTTGACGCGATTATGAAAGTTCACAATTTTTTTACTGAATCAGAAGTAAATTTGTCATTAGTCAGGAGTCATTAGTCAGTGGGCGGTAGTCAGTAGTCACTAGCGACAAAATTACAGAGTGGGCGATCGGTAAAGTTTATATCCAAATACCCCACTTACAGTCATTAGCAAGTATCGGGAGACAAGCTACTAATGACTGATGACTACTGACTAATGACTAATTAAGATTGAGCCATTTTTGAGCGTTAAGCCGCTGGACTACGCCAAACACCATGAGGTCTAGAGTAACCTTGCGCTCGTCAATCAAAAAAGGCTCTAAAGTGCTGGTTTTGGTATTATTTTCAGTGCAGGAAAACGCTCTTTGACTTTGAATATTTTCTTGAGGAAAATACAAGTTAAATTGGCGCTGACCTTCTTGGAATTTACCAATTATCTGCCAGCAATCCCCAGCGGAACTCATGCCAGCAATGGGGAGTTTCTGCTTGCTCAAACTGACATCTAAATCCTTAACCCCCTGCTTAGTCAAAGCGGTTTGCAAGGCGGGCAAATAATCTTGTTGAATAAATTCCGCAAAGGGCTTGTCTTCAACAGCAGGTGCTTTTTCCTTTTTAGCTTTGGCTGGGGGTTTTTCACCGTCAGCTTTGGCTGCTGGCTGTTTAGCAGCGGCTTGAGGCTTGTCAGTGCTGGGCAAGTCGGTTGTCTGCGGTGTGTCGGAACTCGGGGCGTTCTCAATAGAAGCACTGGGAGTTTCGGATTCGCCAGCGGTAGGATTTTGGGGTTCTTCTGGCATTTACGGTTCCTTGTAAAAGTGTTGAGTAGAGGAGTCAGTAGTCCTGCCGTCAGCCGTCAGCAGACTCACGAGCGCTGTTCGGGATGATCGGAGGCTCTGACTAATAACTAATGACTAATGACTGAGGACTCTGACTATTCTAAATCTCAGCGACAGCTCGTTCAATCAAACGGCGGGCGAGAGTTTGAACGCCGGTGTGTTCGTAGTAATTGGTTGTCATGTCGAGGAAAGCGCCCACATAGTCCGCCTTGTCGGCAGAAATTTCGACAAAAGTCTGTAAATGACTGAGTACGTTTTCGGGAGTCAAACCTCGATCGCTGACAAAAGAGCTCATCCAGCCAGAAACTGAGCTAAAGCTTTCGCCGATAAAGCCAAGTTGGCCTGCGGGATTACCACCAGGAATCATGCTACCGATCGACTTAAACGCCGGATTTTCTTGCATATCGCTGGGGGAGAGCTTTTCAATCCAAGACTGAGTAGCGAGGATAAAGTCTGGGCCCAGAGGAATCAAACCGTCGAAACAAACCAAAGCAGCCATCCGCATCAG
>JBDTEI010000109.1:0-3337 GCA_039922675.1 Microcoleus sp. | reverse complement strand
CAGACAAACCAGGAGCATCTCTAGAAGAGGTAGAATCTTGGACGGCGTATCCCGGCGGCGCTCCTGCAAATGTGGCCTGTGCTGTGGCTAAATTGGGGACTGAGGCGGCATTTATCGGTGCTGTGGGTGGGGATGAGTTGGGGAATTCCCTCGTGGAGGTATTGCAAGAAGCAGGGGTTGATATTACGGGAGTACAGCGACATCCGAGTGCGCCGACGCGCCAAGTTTATGTCTTGCGGAATGCAGCGGGCGATCGATCTTTTGCCGGTTTTGGTAAATTGGATACTGCGGATTTTGCCGACACCCGCCTCCAGGCTGCCCAAATACCGGAGGTGCTGTTTGAAAATGCGGAGTTTTTAGTGCTCGGCACTTTAGAATTAGCTTATCGGGAAAGTCGAGAGGCGATCGAAAGAGCGATCGAACTAGCAGAACGTTACGACGTTAAAATTATAGTTGACATCAATTGGCGTGCGGTGTTTTGGCCAAATCCCGACGAAGCAAAAGCGCACATCATAAAACTCTTAAAAAAAGTAGATTTTCTCAAATTATCTGACGAAGAAGCCGAATGGTTGTTTGCAACTACCGATGCTGGAGCTATTACCTACCGCCTCGATTCTGTAGAAGGCGTTTTGGTGACAGCGGGCGATAAAGGTTGCTCCTACTGTTTGTCGGAAAATGAAGGAAAAATCCCCGCCTTTGCAGTAGATGTTGAGGATACAACAGGTGCGGGCGACGGATTTGTCGCTGGTTTTGTGCAACAGTTGTGCAAGCAGGGAATTAAGAATTTAGCAGATTCAGAAATAGCAAAACAAATTGTCACCTATGCAAGCGCGGTGGGTGCGATGACAGCGATGAAGCCTGGAGCAATTGCAGCTCAACCAACCGCCGCTGAAGTAGAAGCTTTCTTGTATTTGTACAAAAAACATCCCGCCAAACATCTATAGGTTCGTAGTGAGGACTTTAGTCCGCATCAAGAAGGACTAAAGTCCTCACTACGAACCTGTTTTTTGTGGGAGATTAACCGCAAATTAGATTATTTTTAATCTGGCGCACCATTACCTCTAGCGGTTGCGAAGCATCTATAATAATTGCAGTTTCTGGTTCTTCGAGAGTAGCGAACTGACTTGACAGCAAGTCTACTTTCATGTAGTGATTTTCGCGACTTTTTAACCGGGATGCTAATAGCTGAAAAGAAGCTTTGAGATAAACTATTTTCATTTGTTGCTGGTCTCGGCAGAGCATTTCGCGGTAAGATGCTTTGAGGGCAGAACAAGCTAACACGACATTTTTCTTTTCCAACAGCCACCTGTCGATTGTAGCTTGCAAGTGCAACAGCCAAGGCAGGCGATCGGCATCTTCTAAAGCAATTCCTCGACTCATTTTCTCGATGTTTGCTGGCGGGTGAAAATCGTCGGCATCGCTGAAATCCCAATTGAGAGATTGCGCCAACAACTTGCCAACAGTAGTTTTTCCCGAACCGGAGACTCCCATCACGATCGCAATCATCGCTATTATTTACCAAATATTTGTAATTATATCGAGTTGGGCGATCGACAAACCGAGTTTCTTAAATTTTCTGATAAATCCTGCACCAGAAAAACGTTAAGAAACTCAGTCTATTTCTAATTATCGATCAAACTTCTTCCCTCGTGTTTCTAATTAAATTATAAGCGAATACCCCGATAATTCCACCAATGATCGGGAATATAATAAACGCCCACAACTGTTGGATTGCCCAGGTGCCTTGAAAGATAGCCACACCGATACTTCTAGCGGGGTTGACTGAAGTATTGGTTACGGGAATTCCGACTAAGTGAATCAACACCAGCACCAAGCCGATGGGAATTCCGCCCAAACCCACGGGATAATGAGGATCGGTAGTACCCATGATGGTAAATAACAGAAAAGCCGTCAGTACAATTTCCGTCAAAGCTGCTGCAAAAAGTCCGTAACCTGTAGGAGAATGTTCTCCAAAACCGTTGGAAGCAAATCCCGAAGCAGCCGCATCAAAACCGGGTTTTCCTGATGCTATCAGATACAAAACAAGACCGCCTAAAATTCCGCCTAAAATCTGACCTCCTATATAATAAGGAAGCAAAACAGCATCGATCAGTTTAGCAACTACTAAACCGATGCTTACCGCTGGATTGATGTGGCATCCAGAGATCGGCCCGATCGTATAAACCATAACTAAGAGTGACAAACCAAAAGCGATCGCCACTCCCAAAAAGCCGATTTTGTCTCCGGCTAAAACTGCACTGCCGCATCCACCTAATACCAGTACAAAAGTACCGAAGGCTTCAGCAACTCCTATTTTTATTTTTGTGTTCATGCTCACTCTCTCTTTTTGATAGGTTAATTATGCACCCTGTTATAATCTGACATTCTCAAAATTAGAGCTACATTTTTTTTTCGCCAGCACTACAATACCAAGGAAAACCTTACAAGGATGTGTAACTTTAATTTATAGAATGTATATTGTCTCCACTGAAATTGTGGAATTTGAATTTAACAAATTAGCTCAGAGCTTACTATTTTATGAAAAAAATGTCAAGCCTCTGCGGTTTTTTAATATAAATTGTGCGAATAAATCACAAATACTTAACTAATTTTTATATGATTTTGGGATTGAATTGTCAATAGTCAGCCTATTTTTGGTATAAATTGGGCAAGCTATTAGTAATTTAGTTCAAAATAATTAATTTGGGTTTTTGGCTAACTTGGCGATCGCAATTTTACTGCTGGTTGCTGTGGAAGCCGATCGCCCTTGCAGCTAAAACATCCGCGCTCAACGGCTGACATTCATCCCGTATGGTGTGCCACAACTACCTTCCAGGGTTGCAGCACACCATACACCAGCGACTTTCTAACGCAGGAATTCGCGCGGATCTGTGACATATCCCGTCAGCGCCGAAGCCGCCGCTGTGTAAGGCGAAGCGAGATAAACTTGCGCTTCTTTGTTCCCCATCCGGCCGGGGAAATTGCGATTAGTTGTAGACACGCAAATTTCGGGTTCGTTCATCCGCCCAAAAGTATCTTTCGGGCCACCCAAACAAGCGGCGCAAGAAGGCGCTGCGGGTTCGATGCAGCCGGCGGCCAAGAAGATTTCCGACAGCGTTTGACCGTCGTATTTTGTGACAAACAAATCTTCGTAAACTTTCTGAGTAGCCGGTACTAAATATGTCGGAACTTTGACTTGATTTCCTTTGAGAATGCGGGCTGCATTCAAAAAGTCGGAGGTTTTTCCGCCGGTACAGGAACCGATGTAAACGCGATCGATCTTGACATCGCGACAATTGCGGGCCAATTCGCGGTTGTCGGGGGAGTGCGGTTTGGC
>JBDTEI010000108.1:0-10642 GCA_039922675.1 Microcoleus sp. | reverse complement strand
AAAATCGCACCGCGACTTAATTAATACTGACAGCAGCAACTTATTGAGTCCCCCTTCACCCACCGTCAAAGCAATGTATTTTGAGGGGCCGCTGTACCTAGACAAGCAAGTGCGCGAATATATCGATCGAATAAAAGCATTAATGCAAGTTCCAGATGCCGAACTCAGCCTAGAAAATCCCCATCTACAGTACATTATCGCAGCAGCCGGCGACGAATTGCTAGCAGCTTTCGATGCTGTCGTGAGTCAGTACCAGCAAGAAAGCGAAATCGAACAATTTGAAATCGACCTCAAACAGATTGAACTGTATCAAGAAAGCTGTGCTGCTACCTCGAAAGCCGAAGCTCAAGCCGCCGAGATCGATCGCGCGCTTCGCGAGCTCAAAGAAACTCAAGCCCAACTGATGCACAGCGAAAAAATGTCTTCGATAGGAGCATTAATGGCTAGCATCGTCCACGAAATTAACAACCCAGTTAGTTTTATTTACGGCAACTTAAGCCATGCCAGTATTTATACTCAAGATTTGCTGCACCTGCTGCGTCTCTATCAAGAATACTATCCCAATCCCTGTGCCAAAATTAAAGATATAATCGAAAAGATAGATCTCGATTTTCTAGTTACAGACTTGCCTAAAGTTATGTGTTCTATGCACATGGGTGCCGAACGAATTCGCGAAATTGTCAAATCTATGGGCAGCTTTTCGCGAACAGATAACAGTAAAATGACGCAGTGCGACTTGCACGACAGCATCGACAGCACCATCTTAATTTTGCGAAACCGTCTCAATGCTAAAACAGACCGTCCCGATATTCAAATAATTAAAGATTATGAAAAATTGCCTGGTGTAGAGTGTTATGCCGGACAGATAAATCAAGTATTTATGAATCTAATCAGCAACGCGATCGATGCTGTAGACGAGGCAGCACAAAATCGGCCCAATTCTCAGTTAAAAATTTATATCCGCACAGAAGTAGCAGGGAGCGATCGCGTGAGAGTGCGGATTGCTGACACGGGATGGGGAATGACCGCAGAGGTAAAAGAACGAATGTTCGAGCAATTTTTTACCACAAAGGCGATCGGTAAAGGTACCGGTTTAGGATTGTCTATTGTCTACAAAATCTTAGTAGAAAATCACCGAGGAACGCTCAGGTGCGAATCTGAACCGGGGAAGGGAACCGAGTTTATCCTTGAACTGCCAGTACAACAAACTTAAACAATTTATCAAACTCAAAATTTATCCAATTTATCCGTAAAATTTCCCTGGATTCGATCCTTCGTAGTCAAAAATTACACATATCCTAATTTAGTTCTAGTTTCTAAATAAAATACGTCGTAATAATTGCTACTCACTTCATCAGCAAGTTACCTCTATTCGGCAATTTTAAAATTGTGAATAGCTGCGAATTCAGCAGATTGAGGTAGAATCAAGTGCTTTATTTTTGGGATGATATCGAGTTCGCAACTCGCGCGCAGTTTTTCGATTACAGCCGCTAGTTGAGAGCAGCAATTTCTTGATTGTCAATGCCAAATTCCGCAGTAATTTAGATAATTAATATTGCCTAAATTGTGATAATTAGTCTTAAAAGCGACAGCTAGTGTTATCATATCAAAAATTAACAAACATCAACCAATCTCTGCGTTAATCAGCGCTCATCAGCGGTCAAAAAATTAATATTAAACAAAAATGCAAATTACTCAATCCCTCCACTGTGCCATCCTAGTTTCCCAACTAGAAAAATCTGAACACTTTTACAGCAATGTATTAGGACTGCAAAAAATCGATCGAGAATTAAAATTTCCCGGAATCTGGTATCAAATCGGCAACTTCCAGCTTCACCTAATTTTAGCAGCAACAATTATACCAGATGCCATAGATTCCCAAAAATTGGGACGCAACCGACATCTAGCATTTTCTGTGGCAAACTTAGAGGAGGCAAAACAACAATTAACAGCCAGCAACTGCCAGGTGCAAATGAGCGCGTCAGGTCGATCGGCATTATTTACCCAAGATCCCGACGGTAACGTCATCGAACTCAGCGAGTAACAGATGAAAATCATCGCCTACTCTTACAGCGAACCGCTGCTAGAACCTGCGCCAGCAGCCGAAATTTGGGGCCAAGAGGTCGATCGCATCTATCAAGACTTAGGAGGGCGACAGCAACTGCAACAACTCCTCAAAGACTGCCAAACAGAACCAATCAAATACCTGTTAATTCAGCGCTTTGAAGAACTGGGCGACACAGTACAGCAAGTGTGCGCCCACCTAGAAAAACTCGAAAACCTCGGCATCGAACTAATTGTCACAGACGAAAAACAAACCGAAAACAGAGCAAACTTACTCAAACTCCTCGCAGAAGTCCAGCGCAGCCAACACAGCCGCAGCATTCGCAAAGGACACGCCCGCAACCGCATCAAATCCCTTCCCCCACCCGGAAAAGCCCCCTACGGCTACCGGCGCGGCAAAGGCAAATATGCGATCGATAAAACCGCTTCCCCCGCCGTCAAAGACTTTTTTGAACACTTTCTAATCTACGGTTCCCTGCGCGGTTCCGTGCGCCATTTAGCCAAGAAATACAACAAAAAAATCTCCGTCAGCACAGGCCGCCGCTGGCTGACAAATCCCGCCTACCGAGGCGATTTGGCATATCAAAACGGCCAAGTAATTTCTAACACCCACGTCCCGATCATTTCCAGAGAAGAAGCCGCCCAAGTAGACAGATTACTGCGCCGCAACCGCAGCCTTGCTCCCCGCACCGCCAGCGCACCGCGTTCCCTCGCAGGTTTAGCAATTTGTGCGGAGTGCAAATCGCCGATGACAGTTGCAAAAGTTACAGCCTACCGCAAAGACAAAGAATACCTTTATTTGCGACCCATTAACTGTCTGTCGCAGCCTAAATGCAGCGGCATTTCCTACGAAGAAGTATTGCAATTAAGCATAGCAGGAATTTGTCGAAATTTGCCCGATGCCGTCGCTGGGCTGCAAATGCCGGACATGAAGGGAATTAAAGCAGGGATTACCGGAGCTATCTGCTCGAAACAACAAATCCTAGAGCAACTTCCTGACCTGATTGAAAGCGGCATTTTAGACACAGAAACGGCAGATTTGAGAGCCTACAAACTTCGCACCGAAATTGCCGAATTGCAAAAAAAATTAGCACAACTGCCCCCAGTAAACTTGCGAGAAATAGCTCAAGCAGTTTCTATTGCCCAATTTTGGCTAGACTTGTCGGAATCGGAACGCAGGTTCTATTTTCGAGAGTTTATCGATCGCATTGAGATAGTCCGGGAAAATTCCCAGGTGAAACTGAAAATAATTTTCATTTTTTAATTACCAAAACCCTTGATCTTATAGCATTTTTTCTTCCTTCTTCCTTTTTCCTTCTTCGTTCTTCCTTCTTCCTTCTTCGTTCTTCCTTCTTCCTTCTTCCTTCCGATCTAACTTCCCAATTAGCTAGAACTAACTTTTTTAGCCTTTAGCCAATAGACGATCATATCTCCTTTACCTTTAACCGGAATCGCGCCTCTTTCCTCAAATATATACCTATCTTTTAACTGTTCGTAAAAAGCAGCAGTAACTTGAATATATCCCGGTAATCCCTGTAATTCCATGCGAGAAGCAACATTAACAGTATCTCCCCACAAATCGTAGGTAAATTTTTTTGTGCCAATTACCCCAGCAACTACTGGGCCTGTATTAATACCAATCCGAATTTGAAAGGGTTCGCCTGTGTCGGTGTGAAAATCAGCGATCGCATCCTGCATATCCAAAGCCATATTTGCGATCGCCTCAGCATGATCTGCCCTCGGCACAGGCAACCCCCCCGCTACCATATAAGCATCTCCAATTGTTTTAATTTTTTCCAAATTATGTTTTTCAGTTAGTTCGTCAAACTTGGAAAAAATCTTATTGAGAAATTTCACCAATTCTAGTGGTGAAATTATGGCAGCAATAGACGTAAAATCGACAATATCAGCAAACAGGACTGTTGCTGACTCAAACCTTTCAGCAGGAGAACCCTCGCCCTTTTTCAAATTTTCAACAATCGCTGCTGGTAAAATATTCAGCAATAAATGATCCGACTTTTTTTGAGCAAGCCGTAAAGCTAGCTCAACCCCCTGCCGCTCTTTAATTTCGTTTTGCAAACGTTCGACAAGTCCTTCTAATTGCTTCGTTTGCTCTTGAAGTAGCTTTTGCTGACTTTGAATTGTCAACTGACTTGCCACTCGTGCCAATACTTCTTTATCTTGAAAAGGTTTAGTAATATAGTCAACTGCTCCCACATCAAAGGCTTTCACCTTATCTAAAACGTCATCTAAGGCGCTTAAAAAAATCACTGGAATGGAACTGGTTTTTGGTGAAGCTTTCAACTGTACACACACCTCATATCCATTCATCTCTGGCATCATCACGTCCAGCAGAATTAGAGTCGGCGGAAACTCCTGCACTGTAGCGATCGCCCTTTGTCCGTTCAGCGCTTTACGAACCTGATACCCTTGTGTGGTCAAAATTGTAGATAAAAGCCGCACGTTATCTGGCTTATCATCAACTATTAGAATGTTCGCGGAAATTATAGGACATTGATTGCTGTTCATGTGAGCGCTCACGATATTTTTTTTAATATAAAAGATATTAACACTGACGTGCCGTAACTGCCGATTTAGCTAGCTCTATAATATCGTCAAAGAGGAAATTATGCGCTAAATTAGTTAAATATTGTGAGGTAGAAGCAAATTCTCCAGGCATTTCCTCTATCAACTTAAAAATTTTATCGTCGCAACATTCATAAGCAGCATTATATATCTTCTCCACCCACTCAAGAGGCATTTGACAGAGTTGTGATTCTACAGATTGATTGCTAAAAACTCCGCTCATTTCGCTTTCATTTTCTAGTTTTGTATCAACAGGTTCCTCGTAAATGTAGCGTACTCCTAAAAGTTCTTCGATTTTTGCAAATAATATTTTTGCCTCGAAAGGTTTACGCATGAAATCATTGCAACCTGCTGCCAAAATAGTTTTTCTATCCTCTTCAAAAGCGCTCGCAGTGAGAGCAACAATCACCGTTTCTTTTCCTAGAGGATGAGATTTAATGTGTGTGGTGGCTTCATAGCCATTCATCACCGGCATTTGCATATCCATCCAAATCAGGTGCGGCTGCCAATCCTCCCATATAGCAACAGCCTCTTGACCATTTCTAGCTTCTCGCACGACTAGGCCTAATGGTGACAATAATCTATCTATAACTAGACAATTATCGGCGCGATCGTCAACCACTAAAATGCGATATTCTGGTTGATTCGGTTCTAAACCAATTACTTTTTTATGTGGTTTAAGCATTTTAACATCGGTAGGAGCGGCCAGGCTGATTTGAATATCAAAGGCAAATTTACTGCCCAACCCAACCATACTGTTTACAGTAATATCTCCTCCCATCATTTGTACAAATTTGCGACTAATTGGTAAGCCTAACCCAGTCCCCTTTTGAGATTGCTGACCTGTTTTTGTTTGCTCAAAGGGTGCAAATAACTTATCCATTTCTTCTGCGGCAATGCCAAGCCCAGTATCTTCAATTTCAAACTGAAGGCGTAAAAATACCGGGCGAATGGAATTCGCGTCTACACAATCAAAGTCCGCCTGCGGGGACTGATCGCAACCCACGTCGGCTGGTTTTGTTTGTGTGTCCGTAAACTCTGCGGTTTCAACCGCCAAGCTTTGTTCTACCTTCATTTTCACTCGCAAGGTAACGCTACCCGTCTCTGTAAACTTGATCGCATTTCCTAATAAATTAATCAAAACTTGGCGCAATTTACCTTCATCTCCATTGACAAAGTGCGGTACGCCATCAGCCACTTCAAAAATTAGCTGCAATTTTTGAGATTTTGCTTTCAAGCGGAACATCTCTTCCAAGGTTTTTAGCAAGCGGATTAAATAGAAACTGCTTTCATTAAGCTGACTTCTGCCTGCTTCAATTTTAGACATTTCCAAAATGTCATTAATTAGGGACAGCAAATGTTCCCCAGCACGATTAATAATTTCTAGGTGTTGCTGGTGTTGATTGTTGAGAGATGAATCACGCACCATCACCTGACTAAATCCCAGAATTGCATTCAAGGGAGTACGCAATTCGTGGCTCATAGAAGAAAGAAATTCACTTTTGGCGAGGTTAGCAGCATCAGCAACCACGACAGCTTTTTGCAGCGCTGCTTCTGCCAACTTGCGCTCGGTAATTTCAGTTTTAGCTTGTTCAAACAGGGTGCATTGCTGGATGGCGATCGCTAGCTGTACGGAAATTTGCTTGAGAGATTCTATCTCAGAAGAGTGCCACTGCCTTTGACTGCGGCAGTGATGAGCAATTAGTAAGCCCCATAAATTTTCCCCTTGCAAAATGGGAACCACGAGGTTAGCTTTAATGTGAAACTGGCTCAGTAAATTAATGTGACACTGTGAAATACCAGCCGTATAAATATTATCGATCGCGCGAATGTGTCCCTGTTCGTAAACAGAAACGTAGCCTTCCCGAAAACAAGGGTCATTAATGTCAATTCCTTGAATCGGTCTCACACCCATTGCTACCGATTCAACAGCTACAAATCCGCTCCAATCTGCGTTGAAGCGATAAATAACTGTCCTATCAGTTGACAAAAAATCGCGCACTTCTTCCACAGCCATTGTCATAACTTCTTCTAGGTTAAGAGAAGAGCGAATCCGCTCTTGAATGGAATTCACCAGTCGTTCTCTTTTTAGTTGCTGCTGCAAAGCTGCTTCTGCCTGTTTGCGAGCAGTAATATCTACTCCATAACCAACACACTCCACAGGTATGCCAGCAGCATCTTTGACCAACTTAACTTCATCGTAAATCCAGCGATAACTACCGTTTTTGTGCCGTTCGCGGTATTCGTAGGAAATCCATTCTTTTTCCAATATTTTAGCAAAGGCAGTATCTACAATTTCTCGATCTTCCGGGTGAACTAGGCTGTGCCAATCAAGGGAACCATCAAGAAATTCTCTGGCTTCGTAACCAATCATTGAAATAATGTTTTCGCTGACAAATGTTACGTCATAATTTCCCCCTAATTTGCAGCTAAAAATAACTGCCGGAGTAGTCGCCAGCAAATATTGCAAGCGTTCGGTAACAGAGCGCAATTTTAACTCAGCTTGCTTGCGATCGCAAGCTTCCCTTTCTAAGCAAGTATTGGTTTCTGTCAACTGTGCGGTGCGCTCTTTCACTTTAAGTTCTAAATCTTCATAGGCGCAGCGCAGAGCTAATTCTGCCTCTTCGCGCACCGCGATTTCCTGCTGTAATTTGATATTAATTACTTCTAATTCTTGAGGGGTTTTTAATGATAAAAACTGGGGAATTAGCCCGAACAGTGTTCCGGCAGTGTAGCAGGAAACGAGGCCAGTAACTCCTTTTTCAATCCCCGACAGCCAATAATCGGAATGCCACAGCGTCCAAATGTCTAGTAAGTGACCCGTACCGCAAAGAAGAATAAATGTACTAAATAAAGCAAATATTCCTGAGAACGGAACGTCGCGTCGCTTAAAAATAAAATAAATCAGCATCGCCGGAATTGAATAGTAGGCGATCGCGATTAAAAAGTCCCCAGTTACGTGCAGCCACACTAAAGGCGTTTGCCAAAGATAGCAATGACCGTGAGGCATATACTGAGTTGGGGAAAAAATATTTTTGAGTGATTCCCACATAATACTTGTTATTGGCAGATAATATGGATTTGATGATGCCTAAGTTAGGCAAAAAATAAAATAAACCGAGAATTGTAGCTGGATTCAGCATTATTTATTAACGCCTCAACCCAGCTTGTTCATAACAGCTTGCTTCTGCACTATGTGGCGATCGCCAAATTGCGATTGCCAAGGAATTTCAATGATAAACTCAGTACCTCTCCCAACCTCGGAAGTGCAGCGCAAATAACCTTCATGGGCTTGAATAATCTGATAAGAAATCGCCAAACCTAGCCCGGTACCAGCACCGATAGGTTTCGTTGTATAAAATGGATCGTAAATTTTAGCGATCGCATCATAATCTATGCCCGTGCCATTATCAGCAATGTGAATCTGCACCCACTTGCCATCAACTAAAAGGGTGCGGATGCGAATTTTTAGCAGTGGGCAATGGGCGTTTTGTAAGTTGTCAGATAAATTATTTTCCCAATAGCCGTTGGTCAAATCTCCCTGCTGTACCATCTGTTCTAAAGCATCAATAGCATTAGAACAAATATTCATAAATACTTGGTTAAGCTGCCCAGCGTAGCATTCTAATTCTGGCAAATCTCCATACTCTTTAATCACTTGAATCGGCGGACGGTTTGGTTGTTCTTTCAAGCGGTGCTGCAAAATCATTAAAGTGCTATCGAGTCCTTCATGAATATTTACCTTTTTCATGTCGGCTTCGTCTAACCGGGAGAAAGTTCGTAAAGATTTAACAATTTCCCTAATTCGCTCTGCTCCAATTTTCATTGAACCAAAAAGTTTTTGCAAGTCTTTTAAAATAAAATCGAGTTCGATAGTGTGAATCTTGTCTGCAATTTCCGGCGCCGGAGTGGGGTAATAAACTTGATAAGCCTTAATCACTTCCAAAATATCTTTAATGTATTCCTCCGCCGGAATCAGATTGCCATAAATGAAGTTAACAGGGTTATTGATTTCGTGAGCAACGCCAGCTACCATTTGCCCCAAAGAGGACATTTTTTCAGTTTGCACAAGTTGAGTTTGGGTGCCTTTGAGTTGTTGCAGAGTGTTCTCTAGCTGCTGAGTTCGTTCAAGTAGTTTCGCTTCCGAGTGCCGCAATGAATTTTCAGCCAAGGAGCGATCGCGATTTTCCTGTTGCAAAAGTTCATTGGTGGATTCTAAAGCGAGAGTTCTCTCAATAACCCGTTTTTCCAATTCCAGCATTAATTCTGAGAGTGCTTCCTGAGCTTGTTTGCGATCGCCAACCTCATTTTGTAAAGCCAAATTTGCCGCCGCCAATTGATCGGGACTGGGAATAGCCAAGATTTTTGGGATTAGTTCCACCAGCACTGCTGCTGTACATAGCGAAATCAGCGCCGTAATCCCTTTAAGAAAACCAGAGAACCAATAATTAGGATGCCACAGCGTCCATATTTCCATAATATGGGTAATGCCGCAGCAGATAATAAAAGAGCCAAACAACATGAAAACCCAGTCAAAAGGCACGTCTTTCCGCTTCTTGACAATATAAATCAGCGTGATGGGTATCAAAAAATAAGCGGTGGCA
This sequence comes from Microcoleus sp., assembly GCA_039922675.1. Taxonomy (GTDB): domain Bacteria; phylum Cyanobacteriota; class Cyanobacteriia; order Cyanobacteriales; family Microcoleaceae; genus Microcoleus. The sequence continues at coordinate 1,388 of JBDTEI010000108.1, read as the reverse complement.
ATCAAAGCATCGGACAAAATGTGCAGCCCCACTAATCCCGGCTTCCACAAGTAGCAATGACCGTGAGGAATAAAATAATTTGGGAACATTTTATGAACCATTTGCATCTAATCAACTCGGTTATTTGCTAATATTTTGTAGAGGGATTACAGGAGGAGTGTAAAACCTGCTAGGCCAAAAAGAAGAATTAGGCTTTTAAACTTAACACTTGTGATGAGTAGATACAGCGATCTGAAACTACCTTTAATTAAATTAACATCAATCCACTAAGCTTTAGCAAGGTCAACTGTCACATTTTTAATTGTGGCTTTATGACCCAAGGTGACACCTGCATGACATTTTGGCGAATTCGCTTTGAAAAACTGAGCGCTGCTATCTGAAAGGGAACTCAGCCAACGCCTCTTGAAATGGGGTTATGGCGCAATACGCTTGGGTTAAGACAGATCCCCCCTAGTGCCCCTTAAAAAAGGGGGAACAAGAACTTGGTCAAAGTCCCCCTTCTTAAGGGGGATTTAGGGGGATATCGCCAGAGGATAGAAGCGAGATGTCTCAGGTTTCATACTTAAGTTGACACGCCTTTGGGCGCTCAGTGACCAGTGAATCCTTTATTGATATTGGTGCGCTACGGTGAGATTTAACGGATTTGACCTGTTATTCCCTGAGAAATGTAGCTAGAGGCTCGCGTCGCAATCCAATAGGCGATCGCTCTCAGCTTTACAGTCAATCATAAGTGATAATATCAACTATACACTTACTGGTAATTGCAAATTATGACGATAGATGAGGTAGTACAGCTAACTCGTGCGCGATCGCAAAAAGATTTACATCCCGTACAAGAAATCCTACTCCGCCAAGTTTGGGAAGGAAAGACTTATACAAACATCGCATCTGCTTATCATTACGGAGAGCATTACATGAGAAACATCGCCTCAGGGTTGTGGCAATTTCTCTCTGAAATCTTGCAGATACCTATTAGCAAATTAAATTTTCGCTCCTCTCTAGAATCACGTTCCCTAACGGTAGAGGAACGAGAATTAATTGAAGAATTCACCCGCAGCCAATGCCTAGCAACACCTTTAGAATATCCCGGCTCTCCCGTACCCATCGGTTCGCCATTTTATATCCCTCACCCGCTAATTCAAAAACTCGCGTATCAAGAAATTGCCAAACCTGGAAGTGTTCTGCGGATTAAAGCGCCCAGGAAGATGGGTAAAAGTTCCCTCCTGCTACGGATTTTAGATCGCGCTAATTCTCTGGGCTGCCGAACTGTAAGTTTGGATTTTCAGCAAGCCGAGGAAGCTGTTTTAGACAACCTCGATAAATTTTTACGGTGGTTTTGTGCGAACATTAGCCGTCACCTAGAATTGCCACCTCTATTAGATGATTAT
>JBDTEI010000107.1:0-3807 GCA_039922675.1 Microcoleus sp. | reverse complement strand
GTCTGGAAAAGGTTCACGGCACCGAAAATGCTTGGATTTTGCGGGTTCCCTTCCGCGAGTTCAATCCCAAATTGACTCAAAATTGGATTTCGCGCTTCGAGATTTGGCCTTATTTGGAAACTTACGCGATCGATGCCGAAAAAGAACTTCTGGCTGAGTTTCAGGGCAAGCCAGATTTAATTATTGGCAACTATTCTGACGGCAATTTGGTAGCATTTTTGCTGTCGCGCAAACTCAAAGTTACTCAGTGCAATATTGCCCACGCACTGGAAAAATCTAAATATTTGTTCAGCAATCTATACTGGCAAGAATCTGAGGAAAAATACCATTTTGCGATGCAATTTACTGCCGATATTATTGCCATGAATGCGGCTAATTGTATTGTCAGCAGCACCTATCAAGAGATTGTGGGCAAAGCCGATAGTGTCGGGCAGTACGAATCTTACAATTGTTTTACCATGCCGGATTTGTACCACGTCGTCAACGGCATTGAACTGTTCAGCCCTAAATTTAACGTCGTGCCGCCGGGAGTCAACGAAAGTGTATACTTTCCTTACACGCGGATAAAAGACAGGGTGCAGGGCGATCGCGATCGGCTCAACGAACTGCTGTTTACCCTAGAAGATCCGGAACAAGTCTTCGGAAAGCTCGACGACCCGCAAAAGCGCCCCTTATTTTCGATGGCCAGGCTCGATCGCATTAAAAACATGACCGGCTTAGCAGAATTGTTTGGCAAAAGCCAGGAATTGCAAGAAAAATGCAACTTAATTCTAGTAGCCGGCAAGCTCAGAGTGGAAGAAACCGAAGACTACGAAGAAGCAGAAGAAATTAAAAAGCTTTACACAATTATCGACCAATACAACCTGCACGGTAAAATTCGCTGGCTAGGAGTGCGACTTTCCAAAAGCCTGTCCGGCGAAATCTACCGGGTAATCGCCGACGGCCAAGGTATATTTGTGCAGCCAGCCTTATTTGAAGCTTTCGGCTTAACAATTCTCGAAGCAATGATTACCGGCATTCCGACTTTTGGGACACAGTTTGGCGGCCCGCTGGAAATCATTCAAGATGGGGTAAATGGGTTTTATATCAACCCGACCAACCACCAGGAAACCGCCCAAAAAATTCTGGATTTTTTCTCAAAATGCGAACAAAATCCCAACTATTGGTATGAAATTTCCACGCGAGGAATTGACCGAGTTTACAGCACCTATACCTGGAAAATTCACACTACCAAGCTGCTGACGCTGGCCAAGACTTACGGTTTCTGGGACTACTCGTCTAAGGAAAACCGCGAAGATATGCTCCGCTACATAGAAGCGCTGTTTTATCTGATTTACAAGCCGAGAGCGAAGGCTTTATTGGCAGAACACGCGAAGCGATAAGTGGCGAGTTTTGCTTCTCTAGGGGCCGGTTGAGACGAAAAACTTTGCCTCCGAGCGATCGACTAGGTATGTTATTGCGATGAGGCGCTATGATCTATAAGAAGATCGCTGAAACGCAACAACGTACCTTGTATTTAAGGTGGATGCAAAGAAACCCGGTTCCTACGAAAATATTGGGTTTGGTAACGAAACATCTCTGCTGAAACCTGGTTTGTGACAAATAGTGCGAAGCGACCCCTACTTCCAACTCGTAACTTCCAACTCGCAACTCCTGACGGTGGCTGTTACCGTTACCCAAATTCTAGAGGTCAGGAACAGCAACCGCCTTGACCGTTAGGACGTTCTTAATGACCCAAACATTAGCGGTGGATTCCTTCTTCCTTCTATCCGTTACATCCGTTACTTGCAATCTGCTGCCGAATTTCCTTTGTGTCGTTCACGTCTTCGGGGTTAATCAAAAAAATCACCTTCAAAACATCCGTTAAATCCGTTACATAATCCGCTGTCCAACTTCCTTCTTCTTATATTCCTCAGAAAGCTGTCCGGGTAATACAATGAGATGGAGAAACATAGAAAACAGGGAAACCTTGTCAAACCTCACCAACAGGATGAAACTTATGCGTGTAACTACTGTTACGATTTTCAGCTTGCTCGCTCTGCTCGCTCCAGGGCTGACTAAACAGGCAAATGCAGCCTTCGAGTCCAAACCCTTTGTGCAGGAACAACAGTATCGCAGAGACTTTGCGGCTCCCGCCGATCCGGGTGCGTCAGCATCCCCAGACGCCAATTCCAAAGCAGATATGTTTAACAAGCCTTTTTACGCGGGCGAGCAAAAGCCTGTCAGAAAGGAAAAAACTATCTCAGCAGGAGCAGACGGCCCAGAAGTTGCCACCATACAACAGCGGTTGCAAGTTCACGGTTTTGCGATCGGGACGATCGACGGTTCCTATGGTTCTCGCACCACATCGGCTGTCAGTGCCTTTCAGCAGTCTAAGGGGTTGAAGTCAGACGGCATCGTGGACAAAGAAACTTGGACAGCTTTAGCCGCAGAGCCAGCACCAACTTCTGACAATTTGCAGAGCAATGCTCCAATTCAGAACAGCGCTCCTGGACCCGGCAATCCTGCAACTGCTCTGACTAAAGGCGCTGCGGGTTCCAAGGTGAAGACTTTACAGGTGCGTTTGGAAATCCAGGGTTACAATCCGGGCCCGATCGACGGCATTTTTGGCGCTCGCACTGCTACGGCTGTCAAGAAATTTCAGGAGTATAAGGGTTTGACGGCTGACGGTGTGGTGGATGAAACAACCTGGAAGGCGATCGGGCAAAGCTAAGTGACGAGTTAAAAATACGGAAAATTGCTGTGGCGGTGACTGATCAATGAACCCGGTGTCTCAAAATAACCGGGTTTATAAATGTTGACGCATCGCTATGTTGTGTGTTATAGTAGTTGAATGTCAAAATGCGGATATGGCGAAATTGGCAGACGCGCCAGATTTAGGTTCTGGTTCCGAAAGGAGTGAAGGTTCAAGTCCTTTTATCCGCATAGCAGATGGTATTCCCAAACGAAAAACCCCACCCCTGGTTGAGCACAACTTTTGCTGCCTTGTTAACGGCATCCCTGAATTGAAGGTTGCGTTACAACCTGCCATTTTTTCAGAGGGGTTTGAGGGCTATATCCTTGATTCTATCAATGTTTTGACGGGGTTGTCACCTCGTCAGGGCGATCGTGGTTTCGTTTTGTTGCCCTAAATCTTGAAGCTTGACGGAAATTATCATAGGTTAAGCATTGCTTGAATAATGACGGGTAGAGAAGGAAGCACAGACAATAAAGCTGGATATTGGTTGAGGCTTATTCCCTGAAATATGCAGCTTTATTTATCACTCTTTACCAATCGTTTCTCTCTAAAATTGATTGGGCAAAATCTCTCGTTGCTTCACCTGAGTGGTACCACCAAGATATATTTAAGGGAAAAGCTGGCAAATGCCCTTTAGGAGCATATTTTAAGTTGAAGTTTAAATCATCATAGGATTTCCAACCAAAAACGCCACCAAATAAACCTGCTTTTCCTCGCCAGCCCATCTTTTCTCCAAAATCGCCTACTTTTTTTGACACATCCAAATAAATTTGTTTTTGCGCCTTAAAACCAAAATGTCCATTACTATTCTGTGACCAAAGTTGATTGATAGTGCGTAAATCCTCAATGGGCAAGATTCTCAAATTTTGCTCAAAATCACGGTTAGCTATCTTTACTACGATGTCACAGGTTTCTTGGTCTGCTTTTTTCCATTCTCCCACTTTTAGTAAACTACTGAGTCTAGTATAGTCTATGGTCAAAGCCGTATTGATTTCGCTAGAAATCAGAGCAACGATTCCTTCTTCGGAAGTAGCGTTATCTAAATAGTGTTGACTTTGTTCCCTAATTTT
>JBDTEI010000106.1:0-10951 GCA_039922675.1 Microcoleus sp. | reverse complement strand
AGCAAATCTTTGCAGGAGGCCCGCCAACAATTTTTTCTTCTCAAATTCACAAACACCTGATTCCGGCAACTTGGCAAGACGGCCAGCAGCGAATTCAGCAAACTACTGTGAATGCTGTGCCGGCCTTGGAGGCTGGCATAGAAGAACAGGAGATTAGAGACTGGGTTATCCATACTCTTGAGTTGGAACCAGACGGTAATTGCGGAGCCCGAGCACCAACAAGTGCTTTTTTGTCTAGGGAATCTCCACCCTCAACTTCGTCCTCAATATGGCCGGGAGTCAATTCCCCATCGTTTTACGCCCTGTTGGTAATTCAAGACGTGAGCGACCTCACTCACCGCATCCAAGCTTACCGCACCATGCGGGATCAAGCTTTGGAAGAAGTGCAAGTGCGCCAGCGGGTCGAGGCAGAATTGCGCGAGAGCCAACATTTCATCCAGCAGATTGCAGACGCTGCGCCTTATTTGCTCTACATCTACGATTTGACCGAACAGCGTAACGTCTACGTTAACGGTCAGGCTTTTAAATTGCTCGGCTACCATCCCCAAGAAATTTTACAGATGGAAACGGCTTTGTTTTCCGGTTTGGTGTACCCAAAAGATTTGGAGAAGGTTTCCGCGCACCTGGAAAAATTTCCCCAGGCCCAAGACGGCAGCATTGTGGAGTTGGAGTACCGACTGAAACATCGATCGGGCGAATGGCGCTGGTTTCGCTGCCGCGATCAAGTGTTCGCCCGCACAGCCTCAGGAGATCCCAAACAAATTTTTGGCACTGCTCAAGATATTACTGAGTACAAGCGGGCAGAAGAGGCGCTGCGGCAGCAAAACGAACGGGAACTGCTGATGGCGACGATTACTCAGCACATCCGCCAATCTCTGGATTTAGGCGAAGTGCTCAACACGACTGTCAACGAAGTACGCCAGTTCCTTCAGGCCGATCGAGTGATGATCGTCCGCTTCAACTCCTGTAGCGGCAGTCTCTGCGCCGCACCAGCGACGGGGGCGGTGACGGTGGAATCTGTAGCTCCCAACTGCCGGCCGATGCTGGGAGAAACCCTGGAAAAGTTTTGTTTTGACGAGTTCTATATCGAAGCGTACCAACACCGGGCGATCCGGCCGATCGCCGATGTCTCGGCCGCCGATTTGCCACAATATCAAATTGACTTGCTCGCACAATTTGAGGTGAAAGCTTATTTGGTAGTGCCTTTAGTGCAAGGGGAGGAGTTGTGGGGGCTGTTGATGGCCCACCAGTGCAGTCCCCGACAGTGGATGCAGTTGGAAATCGAGTTGCTGTCGAATCTGGCCGCCCAGTTGGCGATCGCCATCAAGCAAGCAGAACTCTACCAGCAGTTGCAAGCAGCCAACCTCAAGTTAGAGCGCTTGGCAACTTTAGACGAACTCACGCAGCTAGCAAACCGCCGTCGGTTCGATCAGTATTTAGACAAAGAGTGGCGCAGACAAGCACGGGAACAAACGCCTCTGTCCCTAATTTTGTGCGATATTGATTCTTTTAAAAGTTATAACGATACCTACGGACATCCAGGGGGAGACGACTGTTTGCGGCAAGTCGCTGGGGCGATCGGCAATGCAGTCAATCGCCCCGCCGATTTAGTAGCTCGCTACGGAGGTGAAGAATTTGCGGTTATTTTGCCGAATACGGCGAGTGAAGGGGCCAAGCTGGTAGCCGAACACATACAGCTCAAAATCGCAGCTTTACAGATTCCTCACGCTGGTTCTGATGTGAGCAAGTACGTCACTGTCAGTCTGGGGATAGCGACTATGGTTCCTGTCTCTGAATCCGAAGCCTCTATTGTGATTGACGCAGCCGACGCAGCAGCGAGTACGGTTCCTGCATCTAAATCCCCAGCCTCTATTGTGATTGACGCAGCCGACGCAGCACTGTACCAAGCCAAAGATCTCGGGCGCGATCGTATCCAAGTTTACCAAGCAGACCCTGCCTCAGCCAAGACCAACGGCGCAGCGACTCCCGTGCGCCCGGTTGATTTTTCTCGACCCAATACAAATTTGCCCTCACCCACAAGGGCTTGACTTATTCCAATATTTGTGAATTCGGAGTAGACACAGGCCCGAATCCGGCAGTAATATCATTAAAGATTAAAGGTTCTTCCTTACTTGGTATACTAGACTAACAATTAAAATGTTTGCGTAAGGAAACATCTATTTTTGTAGTTTTCAAAATTCCTAAAGCCATACGCAGAACGTTTTATTAACTTGAGCGGTTCTCCTGAATCTATATTTATAACTTTATTCATGTAGCGCCCGGCCAATAATCCGCGCCGCCCGCGACACCAAAATGCAGGTAATTTGGGATTTATTTCACTACGGCTGGCCCGACGATATTGATATTTTCAGTCCCGAATTCGTGTCCCGGTTTGCCAAGATGGTACACGCTTTTATGCAAGTGCTGACTGAAGAAACCAACCAAACACTATTCGTGACACCTGTCAATGAAATTTCATTTATTGCCTGGGCTGGCAGCGATGTCGCCTACATCAATCCCTTTACCAAAGGACGCGGAGACGAACTCAAAATTCAGTTAGTCAAAGCCGCGATCGCAGCGATAGAATCAGTTTGGGAAATCAATCCCCACAGCCGCATCGTTCCAATCGACCCCATAATTAACATTATTGCCGATCCTCAGAGACCACAGGATAAAGACCAGGCGGAAGGTGATCGCTTATCTCAATATCAAGCACGGGATATGTTGGCGGGACGCTTTCGCCCGGAACTCGGCGGCCCGGAAAAATATCTCGATATTATTGGGTTGAATTATTACGAAGCGACTTTATTGCTGCCTCAGCAGGAACTGGAAGCTCGGCAATGGCAAGAAGTTCTGAATTTATACACATTTATGTAAAAAATTATCAAGTATTCACTCAATTAATACAAATCAAACATCTGCTAATACTCGACTTGAAACGTCAATTGCCTATAATTTTTAGAAGATAACTCACTTTTAGCTACCTGTAAAAACGCTTGGGAGCGGCCAGATCTCCCCTAGCCAGGGCGGGCACTCTTGGCACCGCCTCTACAAAGGGGGGGATAAGAGTATTCTAAAATTTCTCCGACTATCCGGGGAATGCGAGGGGATATCCTGGCAATCAACAGCGCTAACCCAAGCTTATTGATCTGTAAAAGCTTTGTGGGGAAAAACGGCACGTTAACTCGATCGACTAAGGATATAAGATGAACACTTTATTGAGTAATGCCATCCCATTGTCAAGGCACTTAAAAGCCGATCGCAGCCAGCAGGTTTTAGATACACCAGCGATCGAATCCGGCATGAGCAGCCGTCATACTTGTCTGTGTTGTTCTACTGTTTTACTGCGACATATGCGATCGGGAGCGATTTACTGGCGTTGTCGCTGTTGTCATGCAGATATGCCAGCTTAATCAACGCCGAGCACGGTTTTCGGACTCAGCAATCATGATTTAGAGGTAAAAATGTCCTTCGAGTTAATCAATTTAACATTGCCGACGGTATTGCGAGAAATTGGCGAAGTCTTAGATGACTACCCAGAACATCCCTATCAGTCAGCTTTTGCGATTCATGAATTTCGGCAAAAGCTGATTGCTCATGTTCTGGGCCAAGTTCCCAACCATTACGCGATCGCCGGAGAAGCAGCACCGACGAGAAAAATCAGCGGTGCACATCGTTCTGCTTTAGCGGAGCGAATGTACCGAGAAACGGTGATTCGAGGGAGCATTTTGCACATTCTGAGAGAAAATGCCGATCGATTGAGTGATATGTTTCAGCAACAAAGGGCTTAGAGTTTACTGCTGATACACACTGCAACTGGGAGCATCTCTTTCGGAGTTTCATACCATTTTAAAAAGTTTTGCTATGACATAATTTTTGGGTATGTTTACTCAACTATTTTATCCGGTGCGTCGCTGTGAGATTGTCGATTTTTCTTGGGGATTTTCTTTCTTCGATGCACCCTACGACTACTCATTTGGAAAATCCGACTTTGACCAAACTGTTTTTTCTTACGTTTTGTTACGTAGTGAATCAACTCATTCAATTCATTCAAGAAATAACCCAACAGCTTGTCAGAATCAGAGTAAATACCAGAGTTTTTAATTCGGCTTTGGCAAGCAGTCTTAACATTTAATAAGGCACAGATGATGAGCTTAAAAGAGCAAGCTAAGGCAACCGCCAAAAATATTGAAGGTAAAGTTCAAGAAGGAGTGGGCGATTCCCTACGGGATAGCTACGCCGCGCGTACTAGAGATGGCAACACTCAAGCGATCGCCACGCCATCCAAAGTCGAAGTCCTCGCCAAACTCTACCTAGAAAGCGCCCCGGCTGAAATTTCTGATGCCACGATCGCCCAATTGTGCGATTGGCTGTGGAGTGAGTTTCAGAATACCCCGCTAAATATACAATTCTCATGGTATGAGCGTTACAACAGTCCCGCAGAGATGTTTGCCGATATCCAGCAAAATCATTTGTGGGTATCTGCCGAAAATTACGACACAACGCTGGGTATTAATCCCATCTATAACTTCATCTTCCAGGCAGTGCACGACGATGAACACTACCGCACTGATAGCGATTTTAGTCTGGAAGGCGAAATCGCGACTTACAATGCCACCGCCAAACGTGCACCAAGTCTAGAAATCCAAAAGATTATCTATTCCGAAAGTGTGTTGCGATCGGCGGCCAACCTTTTCCTGGGACATCCGCCGATCGCCAAAATTGTCTTTCCGTGAATTACAGATACTCTATTCAAGAGTGTCCTTGTGCTTCACCTTAACAACCTCTCTACAATCAAGAGCTAATCCCATGACTGCAACCATAATCTCATCGAAAAATACCACAATTCATTGGCCGGATGTCATTGAGTATTCCCAGACTCAAGTCAAGAGCAAGATTCTGCTGGAAGATAGAAACTGCCGATATTCCCTGATCTCGATCGCGGTGGGAATGCACATCGCAGAACATTCTTCGAGTCGCAATGCCACAGTGAATGTGATTGAAGGACAAGGCGTGCTGACGCTGGAAGGCACAGAAATTGTCCTTCAATCGGGAGTGTTTGTTTTTGTACCTGCTACCGCACGCCATGCTATTAAAGCAGTGACAAACCTCGCCTTTTTATTAACACTGTCTGAACAGGTTGGTGACTCCAATAATTATCCTTGAAATTATCTGCCTTAGATCGGCGGTTGATCTATTAATCAAAGATTTAGGTAGTCTTGTCTGATAAAATCAATTGAGTAAATCGTGAAAAGGAGAATAGTGATGTTAGATATTGATGAAATGGGACAAAAAGAAATCAAAGAGTTTCTACAAACTGTAGGATACGGTCATCTTGGCTACATCCACGAAGGAAAACCCTACGTGATGCCAATGCACTATTATTTCAAAGATTCCGATATCTACCTGTTTACAACCGAAGGTATGAAGACTCATGACATAGACGTGAATCCAGAAGTCTGCCTACAGGTAGAAAAAATTCACGATCCGCTGCATTGGCGCAGCGTGATTGTCACTGGTCGAGCCGATCGCCTAACCGAGCAGCAAGACATCGATCTAGCCATGCAATTAATCAAAGGGCATAATCCCACACTTTCGCCTGCGATCAATCGAACTTGGATCGACTCTTGGGGACGTGCAGAGGTAATAGCCATCTACCGCATTTCTCACGGCGAAATGACCGGACGCACGACTGATGGCCCAAGCAGTAAGTAGGTGGGTACAAATAAACAGTAGATGGGGAGGGCGGGTTTTGGCTTCAAAAACTGGCTGGTATCATAGATTCTTAGCCGGCACGCGCCCCTACAAAATACTATTGTTTTTTCGCAATTACCTACTTAGATGAGCATCGAGTTGACGGATTACTTCAACTGAAAGGAGAACTTTCATGGTCAAATCATTCGATGCCTTAACAATTCGTGGCTTGTCTGAACAAGAAACAATTGCGCGACTCAAAGAAGAAGGATACAACGAACTTCCCTCGGCTCAATCTCGGAATCTTTGGTCGATCGCGATTGACACCATTAAAGATCCGATTTTCCTGTTGTTAGTCGGGGGAAGCATCATCTATTGGATTTTAGGCGACCTCCAAGAAGCCTTAATCTTGCTAGGTTTTGTCTTGTTTATCACGGGGATTAGCCTCTACCAGCAAGGCAAAACCGAACACGCCATAGAAGCCTTGCGCGATCTTTCAAGTCCTCGTGCTTTGGTGGTGCGGGATGGACAGCGCAAACGAATTGCAGGGCGAGAAGTTGTCCGGGGAGATGTCTTAGTGCTAGCAGAGGGCGATCGCGTGCCTGCGGATGCGATCGTCCTGTCTTGTACAAATCTCTCCACCGATGAATCATTATTAACTGGGGAATCCCTAACTGTTCGTAAAGTTGCCGCCGACGGCGAGGTAAAGATGGCGCGCCCAGGCGGGGATGGGTTGCCCTTTGTCTATTCTGGGACATTGGTAGTGCAGGGACAAGGAATTGCCAGAGTCCAAACAATCGGTGCTCAGACGGAGATGGGCAAGATTGGCAAGGCTTTACAAACAGTGAAGCCTGAGATCACCCCATTGCAACAGGAAATGACTCGGTTGGTGAGTCGCTTGTTTGGCATTGCCTTATCGCTGTGTGTGGCGACAGTCGTGATTTATGGACTGACGCGAGGAGATTGGCTCAAAGGAATTCTCGCAGGAATTACCTTGGCGATGGCAATTTTGCCGAATGAATTTCCGGTTGTGGTGACGGTTTTCTTAGCTTTGGGAGGGTGGCGGATTTCTCAGAATCATGTCTTGGCGCGTCGTACTTCCGCCATTGAAACTTTGGGTGCTGCGACAGTTTTGTGTGTGGATAAAACGGGGACGTTGACTCTGAATGTGATGGCTGTGCAGCAGCTATTGCCCAATAACCCAGCAGAAAATACTCAGGCTTACGATTTGGGATTGCATCCACAAGATGCGCTGCCGGAAGCTGTACATCAATTAGTCGAATTCTGCATTCTCGCCAGCCAACGAGATCCATTCGATCCGATGGAGAAGGCGTTTAATCAATTGGGCGATCGCTATCTAGCACATACCGAACATTTGCACAAAGATTGGAAGTTGTTGCGAGAATATCCACTGTCGCCGCATCTCCTAGCAATGTCTCACGTTTGGCAATCTGCCGATCGCAAACAGTATGAAGTTGCTGCCAAAGGTGCACCGGAGGCGATCGCGGATCTCTGTCATTTAACGCCCCAACAACAGCAACTGCTAGCGGCACAAGTCAGCAAAATGTCCGATCGCGGATTGCGGGTGTTAGGCGTTGCTAAAGCGTCTCTCCTGGATGCGCCGCCGCCATTTTTGCCGCCTCATCCGTCGATCGATTCTGCTCATTTACCCGATACACAACATGACTTTCCCTTTCAATTTATCGGATTAGTTGGATTATCCGATCCAGTGCGTCCAACCGTGGCGGGGGCGGTTCAAGAATGTCATACTGCTGGTATTCGAGTTGTGATGATTACGGGAGATTATTCAGGTACTGCTCAGGCGATCGCGCGAGAGATTGGCTTGCTGCAAATGGGAGCCGTCTTGACAGGAGCAGAATTGGATAAAATGAGTGATGCTGAGCTCCAACAGCGCATTCAAAGCACGAATATCTTTGCGCGAACCGTCCCCGAACAAAAGCTGCGGTTAGTCAATGCTTTGAAAGCCAAAGGCGAAGTTGTGGCCATGACGGGAGATGGCGTAAATGATGCCCCTGCGCTGAAAGCGGCGCAAATCGGGATTGCGATGGGGGAACGAGGAACGGATGTGGCCCGTGAGTCGGCGGCGTTGGTATTGCTGAATGATGATTTTTCGTCGATCGTGCAAGCAGTTAAACTGGGACGGCGAATTTTTGATAATCTCCGCAAAGCAATGGCGTATCTTGTCGCGGTTCACATTCCGATCGCGGGGATGTCTTTGATTCCAGTTTTGTTTAAATTACCGTTAATATTACTGCCGATTCACATTGCTTTTCTACATTTAATTATCGATCCAGCCTGCTCGATCGTCTTAGAAGCCGAACCCGCAGAACCAAATGCGATGAAGCGTCCGCCCCGCAAGCCCAAGGAGCCATTGTTTGGTCGAAAAACGATCACTCTGGCACTTTTGCAAGGAATGGGGAGTTTGGCGATCGTGCTGGTAATCTTTGGGATTGCGGTATATCGCAAACAAGGTGAATTCGAGACTCGTGCGTTAACGTTTACCACGTTGATTTTAGCAAATTTAGGATTAATTCTCAGCGAACGTTCTACATCGCGCCTCAGCATGAAAGTCTTGCAATCTCCTAACGCGGCGCTGTGGTGGGTGATGGGGGGAGGGCTGGTTTTTCTGGCACTTGTGCTTTATGTTCCTTTTTTGCGTCACTTGTTCAGTTTCTCTTTTCTATCTGCGATCGATCTCGGTATCTGTTTTGCAGGTGGAATCATTAGCTTAATTTGGTTTGAGTCTTTGAAGTTGTTCCATAAAAGTTCCCACAAAAAGTCGTAGTTAAACTTTGGAGAACATTAGTTATGGCTATTTTTTCAAAAGCAGATTGCAGGTTTATAGGTACTATCAATATCCCCGTAGGGACACGGCACTGCCGTGTCCCTACAAGAGCTATGTACCTCACATACCTTACAAGTGCTACCTATGAATTAGCACGGTTACTTACAGAAAATTATAAGTTAAATAACAAACAATGAATTCACAACTTTCGACGTTTTGGAGCTTACCAGCAGATCGGGTGCTGACTGAGGTGAAGTCTACAGCCGCAGGTTTAAGCAGTCAGGATGCTCAACAACACTTGAGCGAATACGGTGCGAACAGCCTGAAACAAAAACACAAATCGAACTCACTGACGCTGTTACTCAATCAGTTCAAAAGTCCGATTATTTTGATTCTGATTTTTGCCGCCGTGTTGTCGATATTTTTAAAAGATGCGGCAGATGCGATCATCATTTTGGCGATCGTCCTAATTAGCGGATTCTTAGGATTTTGGCAAGAAAAAGGAGCTACGGACGCTGTTGAGAAATTACTGGCATTGGTGCAAGTAAAAGCCACGGTTTTGCGCGATGGTAAATCTCAAGAAATCCCCAATGAGGAAGTGGTTCCGGGTGACATTGTGTTGCTTAATGCGGGCGATAGCATTCCCGGTGACTGCCTGGTTCTGGAGTCAAAAGATTTGTCGGTGAATGAAGCGGCGCTGACTGGAGAAACTTATCCGGCTGACAAGATGAGTGGCGTTTTGCCTGCTGAAACTGATCTCGGTAAGCGCACTAACATCCTTTATATGGGCACGAATGTCATCAGCGGTACTGGCAAAGCAGTGGTGGTGCATACCGGAAAGGAAACTGAGTTTGGTAAGGTATCGGAACGATTGAAACTTAGGCCGCCGGAAACCGAATTTGAAGCGGGACTTAGCAAGTTTGGCTACTTTCTGATGGAGGTGACGCTGATTCTGGTTGTCCTAATCTTTGCCGCCAATGTTTACCTCAAACGCCCGGTTTTGGAATCATTCCTATTTTCGCTGGCGCTGGCGGTTGGGCTAACCCCTCAACTTCTGCCCGCCATTGTCAGCCTCAATTTGTCTCGCGGCGCTAAGCAAATGGCTAACAAGCAGGTGATTGTGAAGCGCTTGGCTGCGATCGAGAATTTTGGCAGTATGAACGTGTTTTGTACAGATAAGACGGGCACGCTGACGGAAGGAGAGGTGAAAATTCACTCGGCGGTTGATGTGGAGGGCAAGGAGAGCGATCGGGTTTTGCTCTACGCTTATTTAAATGCAGCGTCTGAGTCAGGTTACGCGAATCCGATCGATCTAGCCATCCGCCAGCACAAAACCTTCGACATCTCAGGCTATCAAAAGCTCGATGAAGTGCCCTATGATTTCAACCGCAAACGCTTAAGCATCCTGTTTAAACAAGAGAATACCCATCTAATTGTCACCAAAGGAGCGCTCAAGAATATTCTGGATGTCTGCGCAACGGTAGAGACGGGTGACGGGAAAACGATCGACATGGCAGCAGGGAGGCAGCAAATCGAGCAACGCGCCCAAGAATTGGGCAGCAAAGGATTTCGAGTATTAGGAGTTGCTTACCGCAATTTTGAAACCGATTCCTTCAGCAAAGACGATGAAACAAACATGACATTTATGGGCTATCTTGCCCTGTTCGATCCACCAAAACCAGGCATTGCTGACACCCTCAAAGATTTGGTAGCCCTGGGAATCACTCCGAAGATGATTACGGGCGATAGTCGGGCTGTGGCGATCAGTATTATTCAACAGGTAGGACTACCCGAACCAAAGGTTTTGACTGGTTCCCAACTGCAAAAACTCAGTGATGAAGCGCTACTTCATCGTGTTGGAGAAACCAATGTTTTTGCTGAAGTTGAGCCGAATCAAAAAGAGCGGATCATTATCGCGCTGAAAAAAGCGGGGAATGTGGTTGGCTATTTAGGAGACGGCATTAACGATGCTTCTGCGCTTCATGCTGCGGATGTGGGCATTTCCGTTGAGAGTGCGGTTGATGTGGCGAAGGAAGCAGCCGACATTGTGCTGATGGAAAAAGACCTAAATGTTTTGGTTGAGGGTGTGAAGGAAGGACGGGTAACGTTTGCTAATACGCTTAAATACGTGTTTATGGCAACGAGCGCTAATTTCGGCAATATGTTCAGCATGGCAGGTATTTCTCTGTTTTTACCGTTTTTGCCGCTACTGCCCAGTCAGATTTTACTGACAAACCTGTTGACTGATTTTCCCGAAATGACGATCGCCACCGATCGCGTAGACAAGGAATTGGTAAACAAACCCCGCCGCATGGATATCAAGTTTATCCGCAAATTTATGTTGGTGTTTGGTTTGCTCAGTTCTGTCTTTGATTATCTGACGTTTGCAGCATTGATATTTCTGTTGCACGCCAACCCCGCGCAATTTAGAACTGGTTGGTTTATGGAATC